>NZ_JBHZAL010000002.1:0-120311 GCF_042754245.1 Nocardia sp. NPDC059228
AGGCCAAGCCGTCCATCGCGCCCAAGGGCCTGGCCATGAAGTCCGGCCTCAAGCGCCCCGGCCCGAAGGCTCCGGGCGCTGCGGCTCCGGCCGCTACTCCGGCTCCGGAAGCGCCTGCGGCTGAGGCGGATTCGGCTCCGGCCGAGACCGCTCCGGCTCCGGCCGCCGAGCCCGCCGCTCCGGCCGCGACGGAGGGCAATGGCACGCCGGAAGGGAACGGCTCCGTCGCGCCGCCGGCCGCCAAGCCGGGCGGCCTGGGGTTCAAGTCGGGGATGAAGGCGCCGGGCCGGAAGAACTAGGCGCGCTCGAAATGGCAGGCGGCCGAACCTGATCGACGAGGGCGGCGCTACCGAGTGGTAGCGCCGCCCATCGTTTCACCAGGCTCAGGGGAACCGCTTCGCGATCGCCGTCGCGATCTCATCGGGTGCGTGCTCCTGGATGAACTGCTGTGCCCTCGGCAGCTCGACTACCTCGAGGTCGGTGAATGTCGCCCGCATTCGGGGGATGTGGGCCTTGGGGCGGTAGACGAGGTCCCGCATGCCCCAGACCAAGAGGGTCGGCTTGTCGGCGAGTACGGCGGGCACGTCTCGGGAGAGCTGCTCCAGTAGCGGCCGGGCGTCACGAATCTGTTTGGCGATCACGCCGAGTCCGGGGCGAGCTTCCGGGGTGGGCTGCACCCCGCGATAGTGGTCGGCCTCGGCCGCGCTGAGCTTGCGCCCCAGCTCGCCGAGTAGGACGCGCTCGACGAGGAAATTCCGCTCGAGCACTTGCCGCTGCATCAGGGGGGTGCGGATGAGCATGCTGAAGACGCGATTCGCCCGTGCTTCGGGTGGCCAGAACGTGGTGTTGCCCAGCACGATTCCGCGCAGCCGACCCGCGCGCGTGGTGACCGCGCCGAGGCCGATGGGTCCGCCCCAGTCGTGTCCCATCAGGATGAAGTCGTCGAGCCGCAGGTGATCGATCAGCTCGCCGAGGACCGAGATGTGCTCGGCGACCGTGTAACCGAATCCCTGTGGACGTTCGGACAATCCGAACCCCAGGTAGTCGACGACGATACAGCGATACCGGTCGCGCAGCTCCCGCACGATGTGGCGGTAGAGGAAACTCCACGTCGGAACGCCATGGCAGAACAGGATTGCCGGCCCGGACCCCTCGTCGATGTAGTGCACCCGGCCGGCGGACGAGTCGAACCAGCGGGAGTCGAAGGGGTACAGATTCCGGTCGGGAACGAAGTCGATCAGCATTGAAACCCTCTCTGTGATACGAGACGACGTCTGATATACCTCGCTCACGCGGAATCACGGGAATTGCCAACGGCTTTCGGCCGCACACGGGGGTGTGCAACTGATGAAGGCAGCGGTTGAACACCCTTGGGCGACAAAGCCTTTCGTGTATGCTCACACCGGTGGAATCGCAATACACCGTATAAGCATTGACGAGTCGTGTTCTGAGTGCCGATCGTGGGGCAAGGGTTTCGGTTTCAGGAGCTGGGGGCCCGGGGCGGGCAATATCTAACTGCGCATGACGAGTGAGCTGTGATCGTGGCTGAAACTATGTCGATACCGACACTTGACGAATTTCTGGACAAGTCGGCAGAAGAGAGACTCGATTGGGTACATTCGTCCGAGGGATACACGAGAGGAATTCTGGGGCGGATCGAGCTGTTCCTTTCGTTCGCCCGCCCACGCACGTGCCTACCGGGAATGCTGGCGTTCTGCCTTTCCTGCAAGCTCCTCGGTCTGACGGTTGACCTCGATGTTCTGATCGGCTTCGCGATCACCTTCCTGTACAGCGCGGTCGCGAATCTGTTCAACGGCTATTCCGATGTCGCGGAAGACAATGAGAACCTGCCGGCCCGCCTGTACCTGCTCGGTCTCTACGGCCGGCGGCGGCTGCTGCTGAGTTCCTATGTCGTGTGCGCGATCATGCTGGGGTTGGCGACCCTGGTGAGCCCCATCTTCGTCGTGATGACGGCGATCTGTGTTCTCATCGCGCACCAGTACTCCCTGCCGCCATTCCGGGTGAAGGTGCGGCCGGTGCTGTCGATCTGCCTCTTCGCCCTGGATGTCGCCTTCCCGTTCCTGATGGCTCCCGCCGTCGCGAAGCACGGGCCGGCGGTTCTCGGGAATTGGCCCTTCCTCGGCATGGCCGCGTATTTGTTCGTGTGGTTCGCGGCCAAGGGGCTGGTGAAGAATCTGCCCGACTATTACGGCGACAGGGCTGCCGGTCTGACGACCTCGGCGACCATCAGCCGAACACGATTGCAAGCCGCGGTCGTGGCCGCGGCCGGGACGATCATCGTCTACCTGGGTCCGGTATTCCTGGTGGCCGCCGGCCAGTTCGGGGAGAAGTATCTGCTGGCCCTCGTATGGTTCCCGGTCGTATGCGTTCAGGGCGCGCGGATGATCCTTCGTGACGACAGCCAGTCGGCGAACAACATGCTTCGTTTCGACATGGTGGTATCGACGGGGTATTTGTCGACCTGGATCCTGCTGATAGATCCCTCCGTTTCATCGATGAGCATCGTGGTCGGGTCGCTGGTCATCATTTTCCTCATGGATGCGCTGAAACTCGATACCCGCAGAAAGAAGGATGTCGTCTGATGGATGCGGTGGAAAGGTTGATGAAGGCGCGTCCGGGTGTCGTGTGGAACGAGTACCGCTCGGGTGAGGAGAACAACTATTCGGTAGTCGCGCTGGACCTTTCGAACAATGCGTTGCCTTTCGCTCCATTGCCGAGCGTCCGCAAGGCGATCGAGGCCGAGGTGGACCGCGCCGCGGACTACCCTTCCGCGTCGTACGGCTCGCTGCGGGGAGCCATCGCCGAGTTCGTGGGCTGCGCCGCCGATCAGGTCATCGTCGGGCCGGGCAGCGTAGGCGTGCTCGGATACGTGCTGCGACGGGTCGCCGGGGATGGTGGCCGAGTCGTCTTCGCGGTTCCGGCCTTCGACGCGTACGAGCGAGTCGTGGTGGACTCCGGCGGCACGCCGGTGCCGGTCCCGGGAACGGAAAGCCGGTGGCAGCCACTGGATTCCATGGTGGCGGCGGCCGGATCGGACGCGGCCGCGATTCTGATCTGTTCGCCGCACAACCCGACGGGTGAGCAGGTGCGTCTCGACGAGATCGAGAGGGTGCTCCGGACGGCCCCGCGGCACACGGTCGTCGTGGTGGACGAGGCCTACATCGATTTCGATCGAACCGTCGATCCTGCCGCGATCTTCCGGCTGACTCGCCTGTATTCGAATCTTGTCGTCTTGCGGACCTTCTCGAAGGCCTATGGGCTGGCTGGGCTCCGCGTGGGGTACGCCGTCGGCAATAGAGATCTGATCGGTGCCTGTCGAACGGCCGCATTGCCCTTCGGCGTGAATCGGATGGCGGTGGCCGCGGCGATCGCCTCGCTGGAGGTGAGCAATGAGCTTGCCGCCCAGGTCGATTCGGTCGTGCACTGCCGGTCGCTGTTCAGCGAATCGATTCGCGAGCACGGACTCGCCGTCCCCGAATCGGGCGGCAACTTTCTCTGGATGCCCATGCGGCACACGGCATCTCTTGTCGATTGCTGCTCCCGCTCGGGGATCGCGGTCCGTGAATATCCGGGCCTCGGCGTCCGGATCACCGTGCCCGCACTCGAGCACCTAGCTGACGTTGTCGATGTACTCGCGGAGGGATACCGCGGAATGGAGGCAAGCGCATGCCACAGATGAATCCGCACCTGGGGGCCGACCTGATGGGGCGTCCCCGGTTCGCCGACGCGCTGGTGGATCGATTGGTCCGGAACGATGTGCGCTACCTCTTCGGGATGCCCGCGGAATCGGTGAATTGCCTCGTCGACGCGGTCGGGCGGCGGGAAGAGATCGGGCTCATCGCGGTTCGCCATGAAAGCGCGGCCTCCTGGATGGCCGTCGGCTACGCGCGTGGCTCGGGCACCGTGGGTGTGTGCTTCGGCACGGCCGGCCCCGGCGCCACGCACTTGTTGCCCGGCGTTTATGACGGGCTCTACGACCGGGTGCCGGTGCTGGCGATATCCGGACAGGTTCCGCTGGCCGGTATCGGGACGAAGTCGTTCCAGGAGATCGAATCCTCGCGGCTGTTCCGGGACGGTACGTGGCGCTCATCGGACATCATGTCGGCCGACCAGATCGGCGTCTTCGACCAGATCGTGCTCGCGATACGACTCGAGCAGACCTCGGCTCATGTCGCGGTCCCGTCGGATCTGCTGAACGCACCGGTCGATGAGAGGGAACAGGCGAGCCCGTATCGGCTGGATCGCCGCAGTGCCACGAAGGTCGACAAGAAACGCATCGACGACCTCGCCGACCACCTGTGCGCGAACCCGACGTCGATCGTATTGGGTTCCGGCAGCAGGGAATCGGTCGATCGCGCCCGCCTGCTCGCACACACGCTGGCGGCTCCACTGGTGGCCCTGCCCGAGTCGGGAATCCCGGAGGCGCTGGTAACCTCGGTCGACGACCATGAAGAATTCGCTGCCGACGGCAGCGTTCTGCTGATCGGCCGGCGAACCGTCGGAGTGGAGCGGTACTTTCCCGCGGCGAGAATCCTGATCGAAATCACCGATCTCGCTACGTCCGGGTTCGACGCGGGATGCCGGCGGGTTGGGATCGCCGGTGATGTTCCGGCGATTCTGGAGTCCTTGATCTCCGCTGTGTCGAGTCGCAAAGACGTTCCGGCACAAGCATTATCGGAGCAGCCGTCCGGTACACCGGGCGACGCGGTGCTGCCCGGCGGGTGGGCGGTGCTCACGCGGCGGCTGGCGGGTGCGTCGGTGGCCGTCGACCCGGGACCGATCCAGCGGCTGTCGCGCAGGTTCTTGACCGAGCACGCGAATGTCCACAGTGCGTGGAATCTGGAGGCCGAAGGGTCGGCGCTGCCGATGTCGATCGGTCTCGCGCTGGCGGCCGGTGATCGATGCTATGCGCTGACCGACCTCGCGTCCCTGGACCAGTACATCGCGGAGCTGTCCACCGCCGCGCGCTACACGGTTCCCGTCACCGTCGTCTGCGCAGCGGAATCCGGTGCGACGATCCGAGATCTGGCTCAGGCCTTCGGAATCCCGGTGTTCTGGGCCGGAACCCCGAGCGAGCTGAATTCGAGGCTGGAAGAGGCCGGCCGCGAGCACGGTCCGGTCGTGATCCTGACCTCCGCGCTGGAAGTGGCACCGGCGCTGTCCGGCGGGAGGGTCGACGCCGATGCCGTCCGGTTCGCGAGCGATCTGCTCGGTGCGATAGCGGGCCGCGGCGTCGACTCGGTGTATCTCTCGCGAAGCAGTTGTGCGCGGCTCGGTTCGGCGAGTGAATCGTCCGACCTCGACGTGCATGTCGTCTCCGATACGCAGGCGGCCGCCATGCGGGCAACCGCGGCCTTCAAGGCCGAGGGGAACGTGGCGTGTGCCCTGGTGACCTCGCCCGCGGAATTGCTCGCGCAGCTGAACGGGCTCTACGACGCTTCGTTCGACAGCGCGTCGGTGCTGCTGGTCTCCTTCGAAATCGACCGCTGGTTCCTGGATCCGGTGGACGTGCTGAAGGAGATCTCGGCGATATCGGTCGTCCTGGACGGCACCGCCAAGGATTCGACGCGCCTTCGAGACGCGTTGCTGAGCGTGGCCGCCGGGGGTAAAGGAGTGACCCACATTCACGTCGCCAACTCCGCGATAGCGGCGGGCAACAGTGCGGCGCTCGTGGAAAGTTCGAGCGCGCAAGGGATTCCGACGTCGTTGATCGGGCTTCCCGGTAGCACGATGGCCGCCCGCGAAGAGATCGCGCGGGCCGCGGAACTGCTCGAAGCCGCCGGGAATGTCTCGATCATCGTGGGCCGTGGCGCAGCCGGCGCACGACGTGAACTGCTCGAGTTGGCGTCACGCACGGGAGCTCCGCTCTACTGCACCATGGGTGCCCTGGCCGCGGACGTTCTGGGAGAACACTGCGACGGCCTGGTGGGGACATCCGGTCATGACGAAGCAATGCAGAACATCCGGCAGAGCCGGCTCGTCGTATTGGTGGGCGTGTCCTGGCGCGGCTCCGCATTCGAGCTCGCCGGAAACGGTCCGGTGGTGTCGATCAATGCCGACCCGCTGACTTTCCTCCGTCTCCCGCCCGAATCGATCGGCCTGCTCGGAGACGCGCGGGAGCTGCTGGAGGCACTGATCGGATCGTCGAATGATCCTGTCGCCGTGCGGGATATCGCCCGGCCCGGCACATCGAAGCGGAAAGGGCCGCGGGAGAGTGCGCGGGAGCTGCGCGCGGCCGCGGCCGCGCAGATCATCGATCATGAACTCGCGCAAGCCGATAGAGCATCCACCCTGAGCGTGGATGTCGGCATCAACACGCTCTGGGCGTACCGCTACGTACGGTCCGCATCCAGATATCTGTGGACCGCATCCTTCGCCACCATGGGATTCGCCGTGCCGGCTGCGGTGGACGTCGCCGCGCGCAGACCGAAGGACATCTCGGTGGCGATCGTGGGAGACGGCGGGATCGGTATCACGCTGGCCGAGCTCCGCAATGCCGCGAAGGTCGAATCGACAACGGTCATCGTCGTTTTCAACAACAGCGCGCTGGCCGCCATCAAGTTCGAGAGCTGGATCATGGGATGGCCGGATACCTCATCGGAATTCGCGCCAGTGGATTTCGCGAGCTTCGCGCGGCATTGCGGGCTGCCCGCGGTGACGGCGCGGACATCCGAGGAATTCGGGAATGCCTTCCGATCCGCGCTTCGCACCGAGGGCCCGATGCTCATCGACGCGCGCATCCCCGCGGTGGAGGCTCCCGCGCTGGCCGGACGCATTCATGTCCGCCAGGTCGTGGGACTGGTGTCGGGCTGGCTGCGCGACGGTAAGGCCGCGAGATCCGGCGCGTGGTCGATGGTGAAGGCGGTGGGCGCCGACGCGGCTGTCCAACTGGTTCGCCGGGTAGGGCGAACCGAATGAACTGTCAGGCAATCAGAGAGGAGGGACTCGAATGGTCGGGACACGTCCGGCTACGCCGCAGGCGATGTTCACGGAAATAGCTCCGCGCTACGACCTGGTCAATTCGATTCTCACATTGGGTGGCGACAAGCGGCTCCGGCGCGAGGCGGTTCGCCTGCTCCGGCTCGAGGCCGGTTCGAGGGTGCTCGATGTCGCCGCGGGGACGGCCGAGATCGCGTCCGCGCTGGCCGCCGAATATCGATTTCCGATGTCCTACTGCGCCGTCGATCTCAATGAGCAGATGCTGGAGGTGGCGGAGCGCAAACTGGCGCGGCTGGGGCAGGAGTGGCCGCGCAGCGAGTGGGGCCTGGTGCATGGAAGCGCCGAGGCCCTGAGCTTCGAGTCGTCGGCATTCGACGCCGTCGTCATGTGTTTCGCGCTCGATGACATGGACGACCCGTCGGCCGCGCTGGCGGAGACGGTACGGGTGCTCCGCGACGGCGGACGCTTTCTGCTGATCGAACTCGCCCTGCCGGACAGCGAATTGCTGCGCACGGTGCTGAAGTACCGCCTGTTGCTGATTCGCAGGATCGCGGGACTTCTCGGTTTGGCGCCCGTCGCCCACATGACCAGGGAGGTGGAGATGGACCGCGGCGCGGAATACACCATAGCCCGCTGCGAAAAGGCCGGCCTCACATTGGATTCCCGAGCGCGGTACCACGGCGGCATGGTTCGCGCCTATGTGTTCCGCAAGTAGAGATGGAAAAGGTTCTTCATGTCCAACAAATGCCCGCACGTCGAGGCGCCGAAGGTGCATTCTGAAACCAGCATAATCAGCCGCCGTTTCTCGAATGAGCACCTGCCCGGGCCGCCGGGACACCGTTTCATGGGTTCATACCCCGAGTTCGCGAAGGACCGCAACAAGTTCCTGCGGGACACTGTCCGGCAGTACGGAGATGTCAGCCGAATCAGGTTCCCGCTCCGGGACTTGGTCGTACTGGGTAACCCGCAGGACGCACACGCGGCCATGGGTGACACCTCCGGCGACTACAGCAAGTTCGGAAACTATCATCCCGTCATTGCGAAGCGGCAGAACGGGTTGTCGTTCATCGAGGGAGAGCTCTTCAGGGAAAGGCGTCGGATCGTCAGTCCGCTGGTCACACGGGACGGTCTGAAGAGCACGTTCAATGCCAATGTCGAAGCCTATCTCGACAGCCTCGACGCGAACATCGCCGTGGCGACCGACGCCGAGGGTGTCACCGATCTGCAGGAGGCGATTTTTCAGACCCTCCTGCGAGGCGTGCTGAAGCAGACGTTCACCGAGCCCTTCACTCCCCAGGAGATCGATGAGTTGCACAACGGCCTCTCGACCTTCACCAAGTTCCTCGGATCGACTCTGAAGATCGCCGATCCGCCGAATCTGGTGCGCCCGTGGGGTCCGTACAAGATCCGGCCCTGGGCGGTGTACACCGCGGCGAAGATCGTCAAGAATCGCGTTGTCGAGCGGCAGAACTCGCCGGCTCTGGGAACCTACGGCGATGTCCTGGACGGCATGCTCGCGGGGTACAAGAAGCTGAAGACCCCCATGACCTTCTGGGACCTTTGCTTCGATGTGGCGACGATGACCAGCGCGTCGTATGGCACTACCGCCGGCGCGATCACCCAAACGGTCGTTCGCACCGTCCTCGACGCCGAAGCGACGGATCGCCTCGTGGAAGAGAGTGGCACTGTCGATCTTTCACAACCGTCCATCGAGTCGGTGCGCAGCCTGCACTGGGTGAAATCCTGCTTCGAGGAATCGATGCGAATGCAAGGTCTTCCGCTCTTGCTCCGATTCACCTCGACCGGCGCGAACTTCCAAGGGTTCGACATCGCGCCCAATACGATGCTGGGCGTTCCGATCTCGACGATCCACCGCGACCCGCGCTGGTGGACCGATCCCGACAAGTTCGATCCGAATCGGTTCTACGACAAGAGCAAACGCGTCGATCAGCCCCGGGTGTTGCACTACCTGGCGTGGGGTGCGGGCCCGCACCGATGCACCGGCGCCCAACTGGGGTACCTGATCGCGCCGTACCTGGTGGCCTTGATCTTCAGCCGCTACAAGATCGAAGTGCCGCCACGCTGGTCACTCCGCGAGGATCCCGGCCTGGCGCCGGTGATCAAGGGCGGCTTCCGAGTTCGACTGACTCGACGATAACTGCTTCGGCCGAAGAGAACCTGAGGGAGTGGGTATGAAATTCGCAGAGCGATACGATATCGCGGCACCGATTTACGACCGGACCGCGTGGGTCCTGTCACTCGGTGGGATCGACAAGCTGCACCCGGCCCTGGTCGCCGGATTGGACCTGTCCGGCAAGACGGTGGCCGATCTCGGATGCGGTACCGGACTTGCCTTCCCGGCTCTGATCGACGCGATCGGCCCGTCGGGCCGGGTGATCGGGTTGGACAACAACGCGGCCATTCTCGCCAAGGCGGAGAAGCGGGTGGCGGCGAACGGGTGGAACAATGTGAAGCTCGTGGTCGACGACATCGCGACGACACCGCTGCTTCGAGACGTCGACGTGGTCTTCAGTTGCATTGCGATGAGCTGCGTTCCGGACCCTTCGCAGAAACTGGAAGAGCTCCTCGCGAACCTGAATCCGGGTACCGGTGTGCGCATCATCGATGCCCTGCCGCGAACCTCCGGGTTCGGGTACCCCGCCATCAACGGGTACAACTTCCTGAAGTCGTTCATCGTCGGATCGCACTACAAGAAGCTCGAGCCGTTCGAGCGGGTATTCCGTGAACAGCTGAGCGACGTGGTCGTCGACAGCGTGCACGGCGGCATGTACACGCGGCTGACCGGTGTAAAGGGCGCATAGCGCGAACCCCTGGAAGCGAGTGAGCGCTGCCGTCGACGGTCGGCGCGCTCGCTCGATTCCGCTCACGAAGGTGTCCTTGTTTGCGAAATGAATTGACCCTCGATTGCGGCACGAAGAAGTTCGGCGACAATCTCGTGCTGGACAACGTGAGCATCTCGATCGATCGCGGTGAGTTTCTCGCCGTGCTGGGCCCGAGCGGCAGCGGAAAGTCCACGCTGCTGCGGATATTGGCGGGCTTGGAGAATCTGACCGCGGGAACGGTGAGCTGGAGCGCGGACGGCGCTCGCCCGCGCACCGGGGTGGTGTTCCAGCAGTCCCTGCTACTGCCTTGGCTCACGGTCATCGAGAACATCTCGGTGGCACGGCGATTCGCCGCTCACCGGCACGAATTCGACCGTCGCCATCCGGAAACCCTGCTGCGGCGTTTCGGTTTGGACGGCCTCGCGGACCGATATCCGAGCGAGCTGTCGGGCGGCCAGGCGCAGCGCGTGGCCGTGCTGCGGGCGGTCGCGACCCGGCCACGGCTGCTCCTGCTCGATGAGCCGTTCAGTGCCCTGGACCCGGCGACTCGAATCGACCTGCGGCAGTGGCTGGCCGAGCTCGTCGCCGAGCTCGCGGCCACGGTCGTGCTCATCACGCATGACGTCGACGAAGCGATCGCGCTGTCGGATCGGATCGTGCTGCTCGACCGGGGCAGCATGCGCCGTGAATGGCGGGATGTGCGAACCGGTGACACGCCGGCGCTGCGTGACGACATTCTCCAGCAGTACCACCCGGACGAGGTGGCGGTTCCTTGACGGATATTTCGAGAAGGTACCTGCTGGCTGGCGCGACGGGACTCACCGTCGCCGCCGGGCTGTTCGGCTCGGCGGACCTCGTTCACAGCGCGGGCACCGCCGGGCGACGGCGGGAGAGCGCACTTCGCATCGGTTACCTGCCGATCACTGACGCGGCGCCGCTGCTGATCGCGCATTCGGTGGGCCTCTACGCCGCCGGGGTGAGCAGCGGCAGGCCCGTGATGTTCCGAAGCTGGGCCGGGCTGGCGGAGGCGTTCGTCTCTCGTGAGATCGATGTCGCGCACTTGTTGATGCCGATGGCTCTGCAACTCCAGCGCGTCCTGGGTGTGGGAGTGCGAGTGCTGGGCTGGAATCACACCAACGGCTCCGCACTCACTGTCGCCCCGGACATTACGGATCTGGAGCAGCTGGCGGGAACCCAGGTCGCCATCCCGTTCTGGTGGTCGATCCACAACATCGTCCTCCAGCAACTGCTGCGAGCCCACGACATCACTCCGGTGGTGCGGCGCAGTGCGTCGCGATCCCAGCGCACCGTCGAACTCGTTGTCATGAGTCCGTCGGATATGGTTCCCGCCCTGGCGAATCGCTCGATCGCCGGATATGTCGTGGCGGACCCGTTCAATGCCATCGCGCAGATCAAGAAGATCGGGCGAATCCATACCTTCCTGGGCGACGTGTGGCGTGAACATGCCTGCTGCGTACTGGTCACCAGGGACGACGTGATCGCGGAGCGCCCGTCCGCGGTGCAGGTGGTCACGGATGCGGTGGTGGCCGCCCAAGTGCGAATCACCGCGGACCGCAACGGATCCGCCGGTGCGTTGACGTCCGGAAGTTACCTACCCCAGCCACTGCCCGCGGTTCGGACGGCGCTGACCTATCCCGCGCCGCCCTATCAACTGCGACACCCCGAGTGGTCACCGCAACTGGTCGGATTCCAGCCCTACCCCTATCCCAGCTTCACCCGGAAGCTGGTCGAGGCAATGCACGACACCGTGGTCGACGGCGACCGCGGCTTTCTGGACGACCTGGATCCGAGCACGGCGCACGCGGGGCTGGTCGACGACACCTTCGTGCTGAATTCGATTGCCGCACACGGAGGAACACAGGCCTTGGGGCTACCCGCCGACCTCGTCAGAGCTGAACAGGTGCAACTGCTGTGACTTCTACCTTCGTTCGATCCACCCCGACCGCCCGCACCGCATCCCGGTCGGCCGTCGCCAAGGCGTGGCCCGCGGCCGCGGCCATCATCCTCACGGTTCTGCTCTGGTGGCTGGCGACTTCGGTACTGGCGCCACAGCATTCGCTGCTGCGCCAGACCGCGCCGCAGCGGGTGCTACCGGCGATCGCCGATCTGTATCAGCGCGGCGTGCTGGTGTCGGATGCGGCGATCAGCCTGTGGCGCTTGGTCATCGGCCTGGCCATCGCAATGGTGATCGGTGTCCCGGCGGGTCTGCTGATCGGCCTGAGCACGCGAATCGAGCGGGCGGCCACGCCCATCGTGCAGTTCTTGCGCATGATCTCGCCGCTGTCCTGGACGCCGATCGCCATCGCGCTGTTCGGAATCGGTAATCAGCCGGTTTATTTCCTGGTCGCGGCCGCGGCCGTGTGGCCCATCCTGCTGAACACCGTCTCCGGAGTGCACGCCATCGACCGCGGCTTTCTGGACGTGGCACGGTCGTTTCACGCGACGCGGGTGGAACAGCTGCGGGTCGTGATCATTCCGGCCGTGCGTGATCATGTCCGGACCGGTCTGCGCCTGGGTCTGGGTACCGCCTGGATCGTGCTGGTACCCGCGGAGATGCTCGGGGTCCGGTCGGGTCTGGGCTATCAGATCCTCAATGCCCGAGATCAGTTGGCCTACAACCAGGTTGTGGCCATCATCCTGGTCATCGGCGTGCTCGGATCCGCGGTGGATTTCGTCGCGACCCGCCTTCCCGGGCGGACCTTCAACAATCGCGCGGTCGCGTGAGACCGGCGCGGTCGCAGGAAACCGATAAGTAAGGGGTGAGCTTCATGTCCGAAGAACGGGCGGCGTCCGATCGTCGCTGGTGGGCACTGCTGGTGCTGTCGATCGCGCAATTGCTCGTCGTCCTGGACGCGACGATTGTGACGATCTCGCTGCCCTACGCGCAGGCCGACCTCGGCATCCGCGATGCCGACAAGCAATGGGTGTTCACGGCCTACACGCTCATGTTCGGCGGCCTGTTGCTGCTGGGCGGCCGCCTGGCCGACTATGTCGGACGGCGGCGGATCTTCCTCATCGGCCTGGTCGGGTTCGCGGTGGCCTCGGCGCTGGCCGGGGCGGCGGTGAGCCCGGGCATGCTGTTCGCCGGCCGGGCGTTGCAGGGCATGTTCGCGGCATTGCTGGCGCCCTCGGCGCTGTCGCTGGTGTCGGTGACGTTCACCGCGGCGCAGGAGCGGGCTCGCGCCTTCGCCGTCTTCGGGGGCGTATCCGGGGCGGGATTCGCGGTCGGGCTCATCGGCGGTGGAGCGTTGACGCAGTACGCGTCCTGGCGCTGGTGCCTGCTGGTGAACATTCCGATCGCGGCCGCCACCGCGGCGGCGGCCCTGCTGGTCGTCGTGCGGGACGTGCCGGTCCGCCGGGTGGGCGGCTACGACCTGCCCGGCGTGGTTCTCGTGACCGCGGGACTGGCGAGCGTCGTGTACGGGTTCAATCGTGCGGCGCAGGCGGGATGGGGCGCGGCCGGCACCGTCGCGCTGCTGGTGATCGGTGTCTGCCTGCTGCTGGCCTTCGTCGCCATCGAGGCGCGGGTCGCCAATCCGCTGCTGCCCCTGCGTATTCCGGGTGAGATCAATCGGGGCGGCTCGTTCCTGGTCGCGCTGCTGGTTCCGGTCGCGATGTACGCGGTCTTCCTGTTCCTCAGCTACTACTTCCAGCAGACGCTCGGGTATTCGCCGTTGAAGGCCGGAATCGCCTTCCTGCCTTTTCCTTTCGGCATCGTCGTTTCGGCGGGCATAGCCAGCAAGTTGTTGCCCCAGGTCGGGCCGCGCGTACTGATGCTGGCCGGCGCGCAACTCGGGGCGGGTGGCCTGATCTATCTGGCGCAGCTGCGGGTCGGGTACCCCTACTGGGCTGCCGTGCTGCCGGCCGAGATCGTGATAGCGCTCGGCATGGCGCAGATCTTCGTGGCCATGCAGGCCACCGCGCTGTACGCGATCGACGATCGCGACGCCGGTGTGGCCAGCGGTCTGCTGAACGCCGTGCAGCAGATCGGCGCCTCGATCGGAACCGCGCTGCTCACTACGATCGCGGTGCAGGTCTCGACGCGATACGCGCGCAATCACCCGCCCACTCCGGATCTGCCGGCGCGCGCCGCGATTCACAGTTATGACGTCGGGTTCTACTGGGGCGCAGGGTTTTTCGTGCTGGCGGCGATCGTGGTCGCGATCACGATCCGGGTCCGGAAGCTGGACCCGGTGACCGATCCGGACCGGGCGGCGACCATACCGGCCTAGGCAGGGGCGGTCCGCGCGGCTAGCTGGGCGGGCGGAGGGCGGCGAATTCGTCGGTGACGCGGATCCCGGAGTCGGTGAAGCGGTAGACGGCGGCGGGCCGCCCGCCCGCGCGGCCGGGGGAGGAGGTCGCGCCCGTGGGGGTGATCACCTTGCGGCGGGTCAGCACTCGTTGGAGGTTGGTGGTATCCACGTCGTAGCCCAGTGCGGCGCAATAGATTTCGCGCAGGGTGGACATGGTGAAGGTGGCGGGGGCCAGGCCGAAGGCGATATTGGTGTAGGACAGCTTGGCGGCCAAGCGGTTTCGGGCATGGCGGACGACCGTGCCATGGTCGAAGGACATGTCCGGCAGATCCGAGACCGGGTGCCACTTGGTGTCGTGGGGAAGCACCGGTTCGGCGGTCAGCGGCACCAGACCCAGATAGGCCGAGGCGATTCGGCGGTCGCCGGGTACCCGGTCGGGATCGCTGAAGACCCACACCTGCTCGAGGTGGGTCAGCTCGCGGACATCGACCTTCTCGGCGAGCTGGCGGGCCGCGGACGTATCGAGATCCTCGTCGTCGCGCAGGCGGCCGCCGGGCAGCGACCAGGTGCCCTTGGCGGGGTCCAGGGCGCGTTCCCACAGCAGCACCGCGAGTTCGGTGCGCTGACCCGGCGGGCAGCGGTCAGAGATGGCAATCCCACCCACGCTAGGGCTCTCACCTGCACGGATGGTGTCAGGAAAGCGACGAACCTGGAACACCGCGGTGAGTGTTTCGTGGATGGTGCTACGATGGGCCACGTTTTCGATTCTAAGTCGAAAACCGGTTGGATGCGAATCGGCGAGGTTGCCGGGCGCATGAGAGAAGGAGCCATGCCATGGCTGCAGCAGTGGGCGCGACGATGACGCTGACCGAGCGCATCACGGACGGCCCGTCGGGATACTCCGGTGTGGAGGCCACCCCCGAATGGGCGGCGGAGATCAAGCGGCTGGCGCGTGAGCGCAATGCCACCATCCTGGCGCACAACTACCAGCTGCCCGAGATCCAGGACATCGCCGACCACGTGGGCGACTCCCTGGCCCTGTCCCGGATCGCCGCGGAGGCGCCCGAGGACACCATCGTCTTCTGCGGTGTGCACTTCATGGCCGAGACCGCCAAGATCCTCAGCCCCGAGAAGACCGTGCTCATCCCGGACCAGCGCGCGGGCTGCTCGCTGGCCGACTCCATCACCGCCGAGGAACTGCGCGACTGGAAGGCCGAGCACCCGGGCGCGCTGGTGGTCTCGTACGTGAACACCACCGCCGCGGTGAAGGCGCTGACCGACATCTGCTGCACCTCCTCCAATGCCGTCGACGTGGTCGCCTCCATCGACCCGGACCGCGAGGTGCTGTTCCTGCCGGACCAGTTCCTGGGCGCGCATGTCAAGCGCGTCACCGGCCGCGAGAACATGCACATCTGGATGGGCGAGTGCCACGTGCACGCCGGCATCAACGGCGACGAGCTCAACGAGCAGGCCCGCACCCACCCCGACGCCGAGCTGTTCGTGCACCCCGAATGCGGTTGCGCTACTTCGGCTCTCTACCTGGCGGGCGCGGGCGAGTTCCCGGCCGAGCGGGTGCACATCCTCTCGACCGGCGGCATGATCGACGCCGCGAAGGCGGCCAAGTCGAACCAGGTCCTGGTCGCCACCGAGGTCGGCATGCTGCACCAGCTGCGGAAAGCCGCCCCCGGCATCGACTTCCAGCCCGTCAACGACCGGGCCTCCTGCCAGTACATGAAGATGATCACCCCCGCCGCCCTGCTCCGCTGCCTGGTGGAGAACCGTGACGAGGTCCACGTCGATGCCGAAACCGCTGCCCTGGCCCGCAATTCGGTGCAGCGCATGATCGAGATCGGCAACCCCGGCGGCGGCGAGTAGCCACGTCGTCCCCTGTCAGGGGAGGGATGAGCAATGGTGAATACATCGATTTCCATCACCTGGGAAGCCGAGGCCGATCTCGTCGTCGTGGGTGGCGGGGTGGCCGGCCTGACCGCCGCGCGGACCGCGTCCCGACGCGGGCTGCGGGTGCTGACGCTCAGCAAGGGCGGGCCCACCGACACCTCCACCCAGTACGCGCAGGGCGGGATCGCGGTGGTTGCGCCGCACGGGGATTCGGTGGAATCGCACGTGCAGGACACCGTGGTCGCCGGGGCCGGACTGTGCGACGCGGACGCGGTGCGGTCCATCGTCGAGGGCGGGCAGCACGCCGTGGTCGCGCTGACCGACCTGGGCGCGGTCTTCGATCTCGGGCGCGACGGTCAGGTGTCGCGGACACGGGAGGGCGGGCACAGCACCCGCCGCATCATTCACGCGGGCGGTGACGCCACCGGCGCCGAGGTGCAGCGAGCCTTGAACACCGCCGGACTGCCGGTGCTGTTCGGGGCCGTCGTGCTCGACATCGTGACCGGTCCCGAAGGCGTGCGGGGTGTCATCGTGGTGTCGGGCCAGGGCTTCGGCATCGTGCACGCGCCCGCCGTGCTGCTCGCCACCGGCGGGCTGGGCCAGCTGTACGCGTGCAGCACCAATCCCGCCGGCGCCACCGCCGACGGCATCGCGCTGGCGCTGCGGGCCGGGGCGCTGGTGTCGGACCTGGAATTCGTGCAGTTCCACCCCACCGTGCTGTTCACGCCCGGCGGCCTGGGCCGCCGCCCGCTGATCAGCGAGGCGGTGCGCGGCGAGGGCGCGATTCTCGTTGATTCCGAAGGCAATTCGGTGACCGCGGGCGTGCACCCGCGCGGCGATCTGGCCCCGCGCGACGTGGTCTCCCGCGCGATCACGGCCCGCATGCACGAGCTCGGCGCCGACCACGTGTACCTCGACGGCCGCTCGATCGAGGGCTTCCCGCAACGCTTCCCGACCATCACCGCCTCGTGCCTGGCCGCGGGCATCGACCCCACCACGGATCTGATCCCGGTTGCGCCGGCCGCGCACTTCCAGTGCGGCGGCATCCTCACCGACACCGTCGGCCGCGCCACGGTGCCCGGCCTGTACGCCGCCGGTGAGGTGGCCCGCACCGGCCTGCACGGCGCGAATCGCCTGGCCTCCAACAGCCTGCTCGAGGGCCTGGTGGTCGGCGAGCGCGCGGGCGCGGCGGCCGCCGAACGCCGGGGCGCGGCCCGCCCGATCGCCGAGGTCGGCCCGCTGCGCTTCGCCCGCGCGGATCGAAAGTTGCTGCAGGAGCTGATGACCGAGCACGCCTCGGTCGTCCGCGACGGCGACGGCCTGCGCGCCGCCGTTCTGCGCATGGTCGGTCTGGTCGCCGACAATGCCGCGCCCGACATCACCGTCGAGTGGGCGCTGAACGGGAACGGCGCAGCTGTCGGCCGGGCCGACGATGCCGTGGCGGCGTCGAGCGATGGCGCAGTCGCGCACTCCGATTCGGCCGCGGCGATCATTCGCGAGCTGGAGGACTCCGCGCTCACGCTGACCGCGCGGGCGCTGCTGGTCGCGGCGGCGGCGCGCACCGAGAGCCGCGGCTGCCACACGCGGTCGGATCACCCGGAGCCACGAGAGGAATTGCGGCGCAGCGTCGCGGTGCGGCTCGGGTCCGACGGGCGGACGAAGCTCGTTGCCGACGGCATCGAGCCGGGGCAGGCGTGGGGCCGGGCCGCCGTGCCCGTCGCCTCGTGACGGGCACGGCCGTCATGCCGGAGCTCGCCGTCTCGCACGGCATCGCGGTCGGGAACGACATTGCGGTCCGGAACGAGATTGCGGTCCGGAACGAGATTGCGGTCCGGAACCGCATCGCCCGGAGCGCAGGACAAGTCATCGAAGAAGGAGTGCAGCAATGACCCTCGACGCCGGACTGGACCGCGACGCGGTGGTCGCGCTCATCCGCACGGCCCTCGACGAGGATCTGCGATACGGGCCCGATATCACCACGCTGGCCACGGTGCTCGCGGACGCGGTCGCCAAGGCGGACATGGCTTCTCGCCAGCCGGGCACGGTGGCCGGGCTGGATGTCGGCCTGCTCGTGCTCGACGAGGTGCTCGGCGCGGGCAATTACGAGGTCACCGGCCGAGTCGCGGACGGCACCCGGGTGCAGCCCGGTGATGTCGTGCTCAGCCTGGCCGCACCCACGCGCGGGCTGCTCACCGCCGAGCGCACGCTGCTGAACCTGGTGTGCCACTTGTCCGGAATCGCCACCGCCACCTCCCAGTGGGTGGACGCGGTGGCGGGCACCGGTTGCCGTATCCGCGACAGCCGCAAGACTCTGCCCGGCCTGCGGGCCCTGCAGAAGTACGCGGTGCGGGTCGGCGGTGGCGTCAATCACCGCATGGGGCTGGGCGATGCCGCGCTGATCAAGGACAACCACGTGGTGGCCGCGGGCTCGGTGGTTGCCGCGCTGCGCGCTGTGCGGGAACTGAACCCGGACATCGAATGCGAGGTCGAAGTGGACAGCCTCGACCAGCTCGACGCCGTCCTCGCCGAGGACGTGGAACTGGTGCTGCTGGACAACTTCCCGCTGTGGGCCACCCAGGCGGCCGTGCAGCGCCGCAACACCCGGTCGCCGCGCACCAAACTCGAATCCTCGGGCGGACTCTCGCTGGACATGGCGGCCGACTACGCCCGCACCGGCGTCGACTACCTGGCCGTCGGCGCGCTCACCCACTCGGTCCGGGTACTGGACCTCGGACTCGATATGTGAGACAGCCCTTCCCGTCGATTCACCCCCCGGTGTGCCACTTCGCCGGGGGTGAATCGTCTGGTCAGCGCCGGTACACGGGCGGATCGACGAGCCAGCCGATGCCGCCGCAGCCGGTGCACAGGATCGCCGACCCGCTGTCGGAATAGCCTGCGGCCCCGGTGCCTTCGCACCAGCCGCAATACCGCCAGCCCCGATTGGGGTGGACGGTGTCGAGCAGAATATTGAGGAACCCTTGGATCGCCATGCAGAGTGAATCCCCTCGCTAGGCAGCAAACGCTCCAAGAATGCGGGACGGCTCCGGGCAATGTCCAGCAAAAGCCAGAGGGCTTTACAGACCGAATTCGTGCGGGTCCAGACGCAAAACCTGACAAGCCTCGCGAATCACCGTGAGCGCGTGTGCGCTGAGTTCGCCGTCGGCTTGCCCGACGACCAGCCCGATCCGCACCACCGCGGCCGCCTGCTCGGGATAATCGGTGGCCTTGGAAATCTGCGCCATCACATACGCGTGCCCGAAGGCAGGATCCATGATGAGCCGGGCGCAATTGTCCTCGAACAGATTTCGCAGGTCCTCGGGGGAACGCAGGCGCAGGACCTCGTGCGCGCCGACCATTTGCGCGACCCGCATGCGCGCCGCGGGATCGATGCGCCCGTCGGTCGCCGACAGCACCGCGCACATTCCCAGCGCCGCATCCCGGAAGGCGTCACCCCACAGGTCGTTTCGCGGCGGCGCGGGTGCGGGCCGCCCCTCGGCGGAGCTACCGTGCGGCGCGCCGGCCGAATCGATGTGCGGTGCAGCCGGGGAGACCAGCCGATTCGTCAACGCCATGACACACTCCGAAAACTCGCCGAACCCCTGGACCTCCCCGTGTCCCGGCCCGGATCGTGCGAACAACAATGCCGACAGTAACAGCCTGCCGCCCGGTAGGCCCGCAGAATTTCTCCGAATACTCGTGGGCAGCAACCTCACAGTAGTGCCCGGGCGGGGCCGCAACCGTCGAATACCCTGCCATGCAATGAGATCGACATTCGATCGCAAACTCGCAACCGAGCTGCGGCACGGATCGCGGACCGGCGCGGCGGTATTCGACGGAGTGCCGGCGCGCGGCTCAAGCGGTGAGCTCGCGTTCGAGCGGCGTTCGGAACCGGGGAATCGGGCGGATATCGCCGTACCACGCCCCGATGCGTTCGGCTTCCGCGGCGATGGCGCGCTCGGCGTCGGAGCCCGCGTCCTCGAGCAGCCGCCAGACGATCTCGCCGTCCGAGCGCTGCGCCCAGCCGCCTATGATGCGGCCGTCCCACCAGACCGTCGGGCCGATATTGCCATTGCGGTCGAAGAGCGCGGGCTGGTGCGGGCCGAGGAACCAGTCCCGGGACTGCCAGCCCATCGGCGTGGGGTCGAGGGCGGGCAGCAGCGCGGCCCAGGATTCCGGGGCGGGAGTCGATTCCAGATCGTCGGCGAGAACCAGGCCGGTTTCACCACCCAGGTCGACCTCGGCGGTATCCACCGGCGCGAGCGCCTTGCGGACCTCGCCCAGCGTCCACCCGGTCCACCACTTGAGATCGCTCACCGGTGCGGGACCGAAGGCGCGCAACCACTTCCGGACCAGCTCCGCCCGCGCCTCGTCCACCGGCAGCGCCGGAATCCCCTCCGGCAGCCAGGATTCGATGGGCGCCCACGTGTACTGACTGCTGGCCCAGCTCCCATTGGGCCGTCCGCGCACGATCCGGCCCTCGCAGCCCAGCGTCACCAGCACCCAGGTGGTGATATTGGTCGGCTTGGAATACGGCTTGCCCGGCGCGGTGTCGACCTGGGTCCGTAGCCGCGGCACCTCCTTGCTCAACTGCGCCCCGGTCGCGCTGCCCCGCGCCAGCAGCGCGGCATGGGTCTCCGCCTCGACCTCGTTCAGCCACGCGCTGACATTCCCCGTCACCGCCCCGGACTGTTCGATGTACCGCCCGTAGGTCTTGCGCTGCTTGTGCGCCAAGGCATCCGCCACCGACGCCTGCAGCACCGGCACCAGGTCGACCGGCGCGACGAACATGGTGCGCCGCATGGCCAGCATGCGCAGCAGCGTCCGATCGTCGTAGAGCGCCTGCTCCACGTGCCCGGGTTCGATCCCCACCCCACGCGCCGCGACGGACAGGTACACGGTGGCCGGATCGGTGGCGTGCAGCACCACCATCGACCGCACGATCTGCTCGACCGCGTCGCAGCGCACCCCGGCGGCCAGCCGGTGCCGCACCCCCAGCCGAGCCCGCCGCTCCGCGGCATCCATCGAACGCATGGTCGAATCCTAGCCTCCATCATCAGAATCCGCGGGCACCCCGCCGCCCGGAAATCGCCCGGCGTGGGTACCCGGCCGAGCTTCGTGGACATGCGACGATGCCGGGCGTGGGTGTCCGGTGGCGAGGGATACGGATGGTCGGTGCGGTCGCGGGCATGCTCGCGGCGACGGTGATTGCGGCCCCGATGGTTTCGAGCGCGCCACCCGGTGACGTGTCGATGCGGCCGGTGACCCTGACGGTGGACGGTGAGACCGCCACCGGCCGGGTCTACGAACCCGACGGCGGCGCCCGCGGACTCATCGTGGCGGTGCACGGCCACGCCGGCAGCGCGAGCGACTTCCCCGACTACCTGGCCTCGATCGTCCGGCAGACCGGCGCGGCCCTGGTCACCATGGATCAGCGCTCCGACACCGGCACCTGGCGGACCGGCGAGTGGAACGTCTGGGCGGGCTGGCGCGACACCGTCGCGGCCACCCAGTGGTACCGCGGCGAACACCCCGGCATCGGTCCCACGGTGCTGTGGGGCTGGAGTCAGGGCGGTGTGACCAGCGGGCTGGCCGCCGCCTACGCCCCGCCCGGCACCTACGACTTCTGGGTCGACACCTTCGGCCACGCCGACGACGTCACCGCCTGGCTCGAATCCGGCCTGGCCGGACCACAATTGCGGGCCGAGATCGAACGCGACGCGGGCGGCTGCACCCCGGTCACCTGTGTGCAGTCCTACCTCGACCGGTCGCCGGCGCTCATGATCAACCGCATCGACGTCGAGCGCGCGGTCCTGCTGCACGGCACCGCCGACCCGCTGGTGCCCTACACCCAGTCGCTCGAAATGCGCGCGTCACTGACCCTCTCCGGCCACCCGGTCTCCATGTACACCGTGGTCAGCGGCCGTGATCTGGAGGGCCGCGTGGTGCCCGGCGACCACGGCATCAATCCGGTGTTCTTCGAATCCGGTTGTGCGGTCCAGCGATTGCTGCTCGGCAGTGAGCCGCTGGGCGGCGACCACGACTACCTCATCGATGTCGCGGCCGGCGTGAACACCGCCCCGCCCGCGCCTCCGAACGCCAAATGCGCGGCCTGAGCGCGGCCGTTCGGTGCTGACCACGATCCGCCCGATCCCGTCCCCGGACAGTAGGCTCGCAGTCGATATCGGCGCGGTGAGACGGGATGAGGCGCAATGAAAGTCGTGGTGGCTGGGGCGACGGGAGCGATCGGGCGGCCACTGGTCACGGCGCTGCGGCAGGCCGGGCATCAGGTGTACGCGCTCACCCGCGGCGGTCGCGGCGCCGAGGTCGCGCGCTCGCTCGGGGCCACCCCGCTGGTCGCCAATGTCATGGACCGCTCGGACCTGATGCGCGCCACCGAACGACTGACCGCCGACGCGGTCATCCACCAGCTCACCTCCTACCGGTACTCGCCGCCGACCCACTATCACGCGCCGGGTCTGTTGCGCACCAACGCGTTACGTGAGATCGGCAGTAAGCATCTGGTGGAGCTGGCCCAGCGCACCGGGGCGCGGCGCTATCTCACCCAGTCGCTGATCGTCGGATACGGCCTGCGCGACCACGGCTCGCGGCTGGTGACCGAGCAGGACCCGTTCGGCCGCATCCAGGGCGATGTCACCGACGGCATCATCGGCGCGCTGCACGAGGCCGAATCGAGCGCTTGGCGCGCGCCCGGCATCGACGGAATCGCCCTGCGCTACGGCCTGTTCTACGGTCCCGGCGCGTCGGAGAGCTTCGTGCGGGCGCTGCGGTTGCGTATGTTCCCGCTGCCGAGCACGGGGACCGGGTACGTCGGCTTCGTCCACCTCGCCGACGCCGCCGCCGCGACCGTCGCGGCCCTCGAACGCGGCGTCGCCGGTCAGGCGTACAACATCGTCGACGACGAGCCGATCACCTGGGACACCATGTTCGACGCCATGGCCGAGACCGTCGGCGCGCGGCCGCCGCGCCGGCTCCCGGCCCGCCTGGTGCGCATGGCCTCACCGCTGGCGGCCGCCCAGATGCTGGACTTCTCCATCCGCGTCTCGAACGCCAAGGCGCGCGCCGACCTGAGCTGGAAGCCGATGTACCCCACCTACCGCGAGGGCCTGCCCACCCTGGCCGACTCCGTGCGCTGATCCGCACCCGCTGCCGCCGGAACACTTTCCCGCCGAATACCGTTGATCTCGGCGAATCCGGCGCAATAGGAAGGCAGCGATGACCACACCGGCGGACCCCTCGTACACCTGGCAGGGCGCGGACCTCGACCTGGACGCCTACCTGGCCCGGATCGGATTCACCGGCGAGCGCGCGCCCACCCTGGCCACCCTGCGCGAACTGGTGCGCGCCCACACCACCACCATTCCGTTCGAGAATCTGGAGATCATTCTCGGCCGCGGCATTCCATTGGATCCGGAAGCGCTGCAGGACAAGCTGATCCGGCGGCGGCGTGGCGGGTACTGCTACGAGAACGTGGGCCTGTTCGCCGCCGCGCTGGAGCGGCTCGGCTTCGAGTTCACCGCCATGTCGGGCCGTGTCACGCGCGGCGCGACCAACCTGCGCCCGGCCACCCACGCGCTGCTGCGGGTCAAGGCCGTGGACGACGATCGCCGCTGGCTGTGCGATGTCGGCTTCGGGTGGGGGCCGGTCGAACCGGTCGAGCTGGCCCCCGATCGTGGTGAATTCAGCGTGGGCGCATGGCGTTTCCGGCTGGAGCGGTCCATCGACGCGGCCGGTGGCGAGCTGTGGACGCTGTACCAGTTCGGCCGGGACGGCTGGGTGGACCGCTACACGTTCGTCACCACCCCGCAGTACCGCATCGATTTCGCGGTCGGGAACCACTACGTGTCCACCTCGGCGCGTTCGCCGTTCACCATGCGGCCGTTCGTACAGCGCTTCCACGCCGAGGTGCACCACCAGCTGGACGGCACCACCTGGACCACCAGTTACCCGGACGGCTCGGAGGAGGTGCGCGAACTCGAGGTCGCCGAGTTGCCGAAGGTGCTCGCCGAGGTCTTCGACGCCGAGCTCGACCAGGCGGACGCGGCGCAATTGACGCGCGCCGAGTGGCCCGCGGCGGTCTCCGCCCCGGCGTCGGGAGTGAAAGGTAGCTGAACGCCGTCGGTGTGTGGGAGCAAACACGCACCAAACCAATTGGTCTATGTGTCGTCATAGATGGGCTTCGACCAGCGAGTTCGCCTAACCGGTTACGCGGCGGTCACTCGATTGCGGCGTAGATCTCACCGAGATCTCGCTCATATCTCACGCTGACGTCGGAGATCCGCGCGTCGCCCGCTACACTCGTGCGGGGAAACGCGCGGGCAACCGCATTGTCACAGTCGTCTCGGAGAACTTCGGAGTAGTGCCATCGAAACCGGCCAAGTGATCGCAGGGCATTACCGCCTGGTCGAACGGATTGGTAGCGGCGGCACAGGTGTCGTCTGGCGAGCCGTGGATCAGCGGCTCGAACGTTCCGTGGCGGTCAAGCAGATCCTCACCCAGCCGAGCCTGTCGGATGCAGACAAGGACATCGTGCGGCAGCGCGCCGCACGTGAGGCTCGCAACGCGGCCCGGTTCCAGCACCCGAACGCCATCGTCGTATTCGACATCACCGAGCACGAGGGTGACCCGTGCCTGGTCATGGAGTATCTGCCGTCGCAGAGTCTGGCGGTGGTGCTGTCCGCGCAGGGCACGCTGCCGCTGCCACAGGTCGCCCGCATCGGCGAACAGGTGGCATCCGCGCTCATCGCCGCGCATCGCGCCGGGATCGTCCATCGCGACGTCAAGCCCGGCAACATCCTGCTCGGCGACAACGGCGCCGTGAAGATCACCGACTTCGGCATCGCCAAGTCCAAGGGTGATGTCACGCTGACCGCCACCGGACTCATCTCCGGCACCGCCGCCTACCTCGCCCCCGAGGTCGCGCGCGGAGCGGAACCGACGCCGGCCGCGGACGTATTCGCCTTGGGCGCCACGCTCTTCCACGCACTGGAAGGCGAACCGCCCTACGGCACCAACCCGAATCCGCTGGCGCTGCTGTACGCGGCCGCCAACGGTCAGATCAGCGAACCGCGCAATGCCGGACCGCTCAGCGATCTGCTGCTCAGCCTGCTCAGCTTCGAGCCGGAGGACCGGCCGAGCATGCTCGACGTGCGCGACATCATGGCCGAATTCGCCGAGGTCGGCCCGGATGCCGAGGCCACCCGGGTGCTGGCCGCCCGGCGCTCGGGCCCGTCCACCCCGTCGGCCGGCGCCGCCCAGCGCTCCGCGCCGCGGCAGACCACCCGCCAGATGGAGCGCCGCCAGTCGGCCGACATCCCGACCGGCGCCATGAGCCAGGCGCAGCTGCTGGAGACCCCGCCGCCGCGCCCGCCCATGAACGCCGGCCCGCCGACCCGCAATCATCCGGCGCCCGAACCGGATTCGGATTCCGGCTCCAAGAAGAAGCTGGTGCTGATCCTGGTGGCCGCGGTGGTCGTGGTGGCCGGCGGCATCGCGTACGGCCTGTTCGGCAACTCCGGTTCGAACAGCACCTCCGGTGCGGGCACGAACAGCAGCTCGGTGAAGGCGTCGGTCACGGCCAGCGCCACCAAGGGCGTGCCCTCGGGCCTCGGCCAGACCAAGAGCGCCGGGACGGTCAGCTTCGACGCCGCCGTCGACGCGGTGCAGTCCTTCTGGGACGACGTGACCTACACCCGGTACTCGGATGCCTGGAAGCTGCTGACCCCCGCGGCGCAGCAGGTCTACGGCAGTCAGCAGGCATTCCAGACGTATTGGACCGGGAACCCGGTCCAGAAGTACTCGAGCATCCGGGGCGCCAATGGCGGCGGCACGGTCGACCCCGATGGTTCGGTCGACATCGTGCTGGACTCGCTGCAGACCAAGAACGGCCCGACCAAGTCGGTGAACATGCGGGTGATCGACGCCGGCGGCGGCAGCCTGCAGATCGACAGCGACACCAAGTAATCCCGGCAGCCCACTGCGCCGCACCGGTTTTCCGGTGCGGCGCAGTGCGTTACGGGGTGGGATTGCTCAGCGGAGCTTCGCCGGATCGGCGGCGAGCGAGGCCAGCAGTCGTAGTCCGTCGGCGCTGGGGGAGCCGGGCTCGACGTGGTGGGCGACCAGCGCCTGATCGGGATCGTCGGGGAGACGGAGGGTTTCGAAGCCGAGCTCCAGACGGCCCACGATCGGGTGCCGGTAGATATGGCGCCCGTGGGTCTTGTCCTTGAGCTCGTGCCGCTGCCACAGCTCCGCGAATTCCGGGCTCCGGGTATTCATTTCGTCGATGAGCGCGGTGATGCGCGGGTCACCGGGATTGCGGGCGGCATCCAGGCGCAGGTAGGCCACGGTGTCGGCGGCCTTGTCGTCCCAATCCTCGTAGAGATCCTTCGCGCCCTCGTCCAGGAAGACCAGGTGCAGGAAGTCGCGCTGCGCGGGCGGAAGCGCGCCGAAATCCGTGATCAGGGCCGCCGCCAGGCGATTCCACGCCAGGACGCTGACACCGCGGCCGACGATGTAGGCCGGGACGTCGTGGGCGGCGTCCAGCAGCCGGCGCAGACCCGGGCGCACATCCTGCACTGCGGGCGGCTCCTCACCGGACCACGGGCGGGCCAGGCGGTAGAGATGGTCGCGCTCAATCTGATTGAGCCGCAGTGCCCGCGCCACCGCATCCAGCACCGACTCCGAGAACTGCAGGCTGCGGCCCTGTTCCAGGCGCACATAGTGATCCACGCTGACGCCGGCCAGCAGCGCCAGCTCCTCGCGGCGCAGGCCCGGAACACGGCGGCGCGCACCGTGATCCATCAGGCCCACCTCCGCGGGGCTGAGCCGGGCGCGGCGGGAGCGCAGGAATTCACCGAGTTCGGCGCGACGGTCCAGGGTCATGCCTTCGGTAACCACGAGCGCGCCGAATTCCATCCGGCGCCGCATCCTGGTCATGCGGTGCCCAGGCAGACGCGGCACTGTTTGCCCCGCTCGCATCCGGCGAAAGTAGTGCTCAGCGCCGCAACGGACGGCGAAAGCCACACGAGGAGCACACCATGACCTCTCTCCCCACCCGTCAGCTCGGCACCACCGACATGCACATCAGCCGGATCGGATTCGGCGCGTGGGCCGTCGGCGGTTCGGGCTGGCGCTACACCTGGGGCGCACAGGACGACGCCGATTCCATCGCCACCATCCGCCGGGCCGTCGAGGCCGGCGTCAACTGGGTCGACACCGCCGCCGTCTACGGACTCGGCCACTCCGAGGAGGTGGTCGGCAAGGCGATCAGCGGACTGCCCGAGGCCGATCGGCCGTTCGTCTTCACCAAGGCCGGACTGGTCTGGGACGACAACGACCGCGCCGCCGCGCCGAAGCGGATCATGGCCGCCGCCAGCGTGCGCCGCGAGGTCGAGGACTCGCTGCGCCGGCTGAACGTCGAGCGCATCGACCTGTACCAGGTGCACTGGCCCGATACCGGTGCCTCCCTGGACTTCTCCGACCCCGACGGCGTCGACCCCGCGGCCGCGACCCCGCTCGCGGAGTACTGGCAGACCATGGCCGACCTCGTACGGGCGGGCAAGGTGCGCGCCATCGGCCTGTCCAATCACGATGTGCCGCAACTGGAGATCGCCGAGTCCATCGCCCACGTGGACGCCATCCAGCCACAGTTCTCGCTGATCAAGCGCGGCGCCGCGGACGAATTGGCCTGGGCCGCAGCGCATCACACCGGCGGCATCGTCTACCAGCCGCAGCACTCCGGCCTGCTCACCGGCGCCTTCTCCGCCGAACGGGTCGCGAGCCTGCCGGATGACGACTGGCGCAAGGGCTTCCCGGAGTTCACCACCGAACTCGACCGCAACCTCGCGCTGGTGGACGCACTGCGTCCGATCGCGGCGGCCCACGACACCACCGTCTCCGCGGTCGCCATCGCCTGGACCCTGACCTGGCCCGGCGTCACCGGCGCCATCGCCGGTGCCCGTAGGCCCGAACAGGTCGACGGCTGGATCGGCGGCGCCGCACTGGAATTGACCCCCGCCGACCGGGACGCCATCGCGACCGCGCTGCGCACCACCGGCGCCGGTGAGGGCCCGATCCAGCGCTGAGCGTCACCGAGATCCGAATACCGAGCACCGACTCCCGAAGGAGCACACCACCATGACCCTGCACGTCGTCGCCGAACTCCGCGCCGCCGCCGGTCAGGAGGACCGCCTCCGCACCGCCCTGGAAGCCATGATCGAACCCTCCCTGGCCGAGCCCGGCTGCCTGTCCTATCAGCCCTTCACCAACCCGAACGACCCGGCCCACATGGTCGTGGTGGAGGAATGGCAGGACGCCGACGCCCTGGAGAAGCACTTCGCCACCGAGCACTTCCAGCACGTGGCCGGAGTCCTCGAGGGCATCGTGGCCGAGCCCATGATCATCCGCCGCCTCGTCGCCGAATAGCGGTCGAGCCCTCGATCCTCGCGCCCCCGCCGGTGTCCCCGGTGGGGGCGCGATCGCGCGCGGGGCCCGGATCAGCGTGCGCCCGAGCCGGATACGGCGCGGGCCGGGGACAGGGCATGTCGCGTCCGGCACATGGGGTGCCGGGGATGGGGAACGCAGGTAGGGTCGGGCGCATGGGTACGCGGATTCGATCGACGGCGCTGCTGCTGTGCGCGCTCGTGGTCTCCGCGTGGGCGGTGCTGTATCTGGCCGCCGCCACCCCTGATTCGCTGCTCGTCCTCGGTGCGGCCGCGCTGGTCGCGGTGACCGCGGCGGTGCTGTCGGCGCGGGGTCCGCTGCTCGCGGCCACCGCGCACATCGGTCCGGCGGAATCGGCCGGACGGCGGCGCCGCGGCGCGTTCCTGCGGCAGAGCAATCCCGACGCCCCGGGCCGCCCGCGCCCGCGCGCACCGGGAGTCCTCGCGGCCTGACCGCGCCCGCACGACCTGTCCCGGTCGTGCGCGCTGTCGGGTTCTCCGCCGTCCCGAATTCCTTTCGCCCGCACCCGTGTGCGGGCGCTGCGCAGCGAGGTACTCCGTGCTCGATTTCATCTACTACCCCGTGTCCGCCGTGCTGTGGCTGTGGCACACCGCCTTCGCGTCGCTGCTCGGCGCGACCAGTGGCCTGGCCTGGGTGCTGGCCATCGTCTTCCTCGTCATGACCCTGCGGGCCCTGCTGATCCGGCCGTTCATCGCGCAGTTGAAGTTCTCCCGCGCGCTGGCCGAGATGCAGCCGAAGCTGCAGGAGATCAAGCGCAAGCACGCGGGCGACCGGGAGCAGCAGGCACTGGCCATGCAGGAGCTGCAGAAGGAGTCCGGCGTCAATGTGCTGACCGGATTCCTGCCGATCATCGGCCAGACGGTGGTCTTCATCGGCCTCTACCACGTGCTGCGGTCCTTCCAGCCGGGTCACACTCAGAACTACGTGTTCAATGCCACGCAGGTGCAGTCCTTCCTGGACGCCAAACTGTTCGGCGCACCGCTGGAGGCCACCCTGTCCACCGCCGGCTCGTCCTTCGGAACCGTTGCCGCCGTGGCGATTCCGCTCATGATCGTCGCGGCGATCGCGACCCATTTCACCGCCCGCGCCGCCGTCGCCCGTCAGCCGCAACCCGCCGACGGCGCGGCGGGCTCGCAGGTCCGGATCATGAACACGCTCTCGCAGTGGGTCTTCCCCGCCGGAGCACTGCTGGTCGGCCCGGTGATGCCCATCGCCATCCTGCTCTACTTCGTCACCCAGAACGCGTGGACGTTCGCCCAGCAGCATCTGGTGGCCGCCCGCTTCGGTCCCGAGGCCGCCCGTACCGCGGTCTGAGCGGGGCCGCGGCCCGCGCCTCATAACCGCCGGTCCGGCGGGTGTTCCCGGGTCGCGGGCCGGGAACACCCGCGCGAGCTCGGCCGCGACGTAAAGCGCTGGCGGTGACCCGATAGTCTGGTAGCTGGTCGCAAGCGGTTTCGGCCGCGTCGCGAACCCCTCGACATCAGCACAGACAAGGACTGCACAGCGCTATGACTAGCCGCATCGAGCTCGCCCGCGTGGATCTGCGCGGACGTACTCCCACTGCTGCCGAACTGCGCGCGGCTCTGCCGCGTGGGGGCGTCGACGTGGACTCGGTGCTGCATCATGTGCGACCGGTCGTGGAGGCCATCCGGGATCGGGGCGTCGAGGCCGCGCTGGAATTCAGCGAGCGGTTCGACGGTGTGCGGCCCGCCGCGGTGCGCGTGCCCGCCGCCGAACTGGACAAGGCCCTGGCCGAGCTGGACCCGGCCGTGCGCGCGGCCCTCGAGGTCGCCATCGAGCGCACCCGCAAGGTGCACGACGATCAGCGCCGCACCGACAAGACCACCCAGGTGGTGCCCGGCGGCACCGTGACCGAGCGGTGGGTGCCGGTGGAGCGGGTCGGCCTGTACGTGCCGGGCGGCAATGCCGTCTACCCGTCCTCGGTGGTCATGAACGTGGTTCCCGCGCAGGCCGCGGGCGTGGACTCGCTGGTGGTCGCCTCGCCGCCGCAGGCCCGGTTCGGCGGCCTGCCGCACCCGACCATCCTGGCGGCCGCCAAGCTGCTGGGCGTCGAGGAGGTGTGGGCGGTCGGCGGTGCGCAGGCCGTGGCGCTGCTGTCCTACGGCGGCACCGACACCGACGGCGCACAGCTGGAACCGGTCGACCTGATCACCGGCCCGGGCAATATCTATGTGACCGCCGCCAAGCGGCTGTGCCGCGGCCTGGTCGGCATCGACGCCGAGGCCGGGCCCACCGAGATCGCCATCCTCGCCGACGCCACCGCCGATCCGGTGCACGTGGCCGCCGACCTCATCTCGCAGGCCGAGCACGACGTGCTGGCCGCCAGCGTGCTGGTGACCGACAGCGTCGAGCTCGCCGATGCCGTGGACGCGGCGCTGACCGCGCAGATGACCGTGGTCAAGCACCACGACCGTGTCGCGGAGGCACTGTCGGGCAAGCAGTCCGGCACCGTGCTGGTCGACGACATCGCCCAGGGCCTGCGCGTGGTCAACGCCTACGCCGCCGAGCACCTCGAGATCCAGACCGCCGACGCGCCCGCGGTCGCGGCCCGGGTCCGTTCCGCCGGAGCGGTTTTCGTCGGCGCGTGGTCGCCGGTCTCCCTCGGCGACTACTGCGCCGGCTCCAACCACGTGCTGCCCACCGCCGGATGCGCCCGGCACTCTTCGGGTTTGAGCGTGCAGACCTTCCTGCGCGGCATCCACGTCGTCGAGTACTCCGAGGCGGCGCTGAAGGATGTCTCCGGGCACGTGGTCGCACTGGCCAATGCCGAGGACCTGCCCGCGCACGGCCAGGCCGTGCAGGCGCGATTCGGGGAACTGCGGTGAGCGCCCAGGCCGGCCTGGAAGAAGGCACCGTGACCGTTCCCGGATCGAATATCTCGCTCGACGATCTGCCGCTGCGGGAGAACCTGCGTGGCAAGAGTCCTTACGGCGCACCGCAATTGACCGTTCCGGTGCAGCTGAATACCAACGAGAACCCGCACCCGCCGAGCAAGGCCCTCGTCGACGACGTCGCCGAATCCGTGCGCACCGCGGCCGCCGACCTGCACCGGTACCCGGATCGCGACGCGGTTGGGCTGCGCGCCGATCTGGCCGCCTACCTGACCCGGCAGACCGGCGTCGCGGTGGACACGGCGAACGTGTGGGCCGCCAACGGCTCCAACGAGATCCTGCAGCAGCTGCTGCAGGCGTTCGGCGGACCCGGCCGCAGCGCATTGGGTTTCGTGCCCTCGTACTCGATGCACCCGATCATCTCCGAGGGCATCGACACCGAGTGGATCGAGGCCAAGCGCAATGGCGACTTCTCCCTCGACATCGACTACGCGGTGCTGACGGTGGGGGAGAAGAACCCCGACGTGGTCTTCGTGACCAGCCCCAACAACCCGACCGGCCACAGCATTCCGCTCGCGGACCTGGAACGCATCCTCGCGGCCGCGCCCGGCATCGTGGTGGTGGACGAGGCGTACGGCGAATTCTCCTCGGCGCCCAGCGCGATCAGCCTGATCGACAAGTACCCCACCAAGCTGGTGGTCAGCCGCACCATGTCCAAGGCATTCGCCTTCGCGGGCGGGCGGCTGGGCTACCTGGTGGCCGCACCCGCGGTCATCGACGCCATGCTGCTGGTGCGCCTGCCCTACCACCTGTCCGTGGTCACCCAGGCCGCGGCGCGGGCGGCGCTGCGGCACGCGGACGAAACCCTGGGCAGCGTGGCCGAATTGGCGGCGCAGCGCGATCGGGTCATGGCGGCGCTGACCGAGCTGGGCTACGAGGTCATCCCCTCGGATGCCAACTTCGTGCTGTTCGGCCGCTTCGCCGACGCCCCGCGCGCCTGGCAGCACTACCTCGACGAGGGCGTGCTCATCCGCGATGTCGGCATCCCCGGCTACCTGCGCACCACCATCGGCCTGGCCGCCGAGAACGACGAATTCCTGCGCGTCAGCGCGAAACTGGCGTCCGAGGAGCTGATCGCCCGATGACCACCGACCGTGCCGACCGCATCGCCCGGGTCGAGCGCACCACCCGCGAATCCAGCATCGTGGTGGAGCTCAATCTGGACGGCTCCGGCAAGACCGATATCTCCACCGGCGTCCCCTTCTACGACCACATGCTGACCGCGTTCGGCCAGCACGGCAGCTTCGACCTGACGGTTCAGGCCAAGGGCGACATCGAGATCGAGGCCCACCACACCGTCGAGGACACGGCCATCGTCATCGGCCAGGCGCTGGGCCAGGCGCTCGGCGACAAGAAGGGCATCCGCCGCTTCGGCGACTGCTTCATCCCGATGGACGAAACCCTCGCGCACGCCGTCGTCGACGTGTCCGGCCGGCCGTACTGCGTGCACACCGGCGAGCCGGATCACATGCTGCACACCATCATTCCGAGTGTGGCGCCGACCGCGTCGTACTCGACCGTGATCAACCGCCACGTGTTCGAGTCCATCGCGCTCAACGCCCGCATCGCCCTGCACGTGCGCGTGCTCTACGGCCGCGACCAGCACCACATCACCGAGGCCGAATACAAGGCCGTGGCACGGGCTTTGCGCGCCGCCGTCGAATACGACCCGCGCGTGTCCGGCGTCCCCTCCACGAAGGGCTCGCTATGACCAAGAAGATCGCCCTGCTCGACTACGGCTCCGGCAACCTGCACTCCGCCAGCCGCGCCCTGGCCCGCACGGGTGCGGACGTCACCATCACCGCAGACCCCGAAATCGCCCTGAACGCAGACGGTCTCGTGGTCCCCGGTGTCGGCGCGTACGCGGCCTGCATGGCGGGCCTGCTGTCCGTGCGCGGTGACCGCATCATCGGCAGGCGCCTCTCCGGCGGACGCCCCGTACTCGGCATCTGCGTCGGCATGCAGATCCTGTTCGAACGCGGCGTCGAATTCGGGGTGGAAACCGAGGGCTGCGGCGAATGGCCCGGCACCGTCGAGCGTCTGGACGCCCCCGTCCTCCCGCACATGGGCTGGAACACGGTGAAGGCTCCCGAGGACAGCGTCCTGTTCGCGGGCATGGACGCGGACACCCGCTTCTACTTCGTCCACTCCTATGCCGCCCAGCACTGGGCCTGGACCGACGACGGCGGCAGCCAGATCGCCCCGGCCAAGCTCACCTGGGCCGAACACGGCGTCCCGTTCCTCGCCGCGGTGGAGAACGGCCCGCTGTCGGCCACCCAGTTCCACCCGGAGAAGTCCGGCGACGCCGGAGCTCAGCTCCTGCGCAACTGGGTCGACTCGATCTGATCGGCCCCCGAAACGACCGAAACCCCCGCTCCCGGCGGGGGTTTCGGCGTTTCTACGCCGCCGACGGCTCGGGCCGGGTACCGATCGACCAGACGGGCTTGGAGGCCACGCTCGAGAACTGCCAGCCGTCGCGGGTGCGGACGGCGTCGAAGCGATAGACCTCGCCGAGGGTCAGGCGTGGCTGGGAGCCGAGGGTCGGGTCCTGTGCAGGACCCCAGGCGAAGACGACCAGGAGGTTGGCCCGGACCTTGGCGGTGTCGCCGTCCAGATCGATCAGGATGCCGCTGATGACGTGCTGGATCTGCCGGTCGGGGGAGTGGTTTCGGCCGGCCTGGGTGACCAGGGCGGTGCGGCCGGTGGCCAGGCCGCCGGGCGTGCGGGCGGTGGCATCGGCGGTGTACAGGGTGGCGAGCTCCTCCCAGTCGCCTTCATCGAGGGCGCGGCCGAGGCGGTGGACCAACTCGGTGATCTCGAATTTGTCGGCCAGGTCCTGGAATTGCCGGGTGGTGGTGTCGATCGCGTTCATGGCTACGGTCTTTCGACGAGATTGTTGGTTGCTCCAACGTTGGTGGAACCAATGTAACCGATTGTGGGTGCGTCCAACAAGTGTTGCTAGATTCCCCTCATGGACACCGCGCCCGAAGGGGCCTCCGGCCGGTTGCGCGCTCTTCCCACCCGCCTGATCGGCCAGGTCGCGATCATCGCCAACCGCTGCACCGAGAAAGCCCTGGAGCCCACCGGTTCCCGCCGCTACCACTACGCACTGCTCGCCACCCTCGACGAACACGGCCCCCTCAGTCAGGCCGAGGCGGGCCGACGGACCGGCATCGACCGCAGCGACGTGGTCGCCGCGGTCAACGACCTGGCCGACCGCGGCCTCCTCCACCGCACCCCCGACCCCACCGACCGCCGCCGCAACACCCTCACGCTCACGCCCGCCGGGCGGGCCCACCTGGCCGACCTCGACGAACGCCTGGAAACGGCCCAGCGAGAACTACTCCCGGGCTTCACCGCCGCCGAACGCGCCAACTTCGTCCTGACGTTGAACCGCGTCCTCGAATCCCATACCCGAGACGGCTGACGCCCGCCTCCCAGCACCTGGTCGACCCGGGCGTCACGGTCGTCCCCGACCCCGCCGCTGTCGCCGCACCCGGCCGCACCGCAGGCCAGCACCGGCGCCGCCGGCCCGATCTCCACCTGCCGCACGACCAGCCCCGCCTTCCGCACAGCGAACTCCCGTCGATCGACGACCCCGACCTCCCCACCGCGTGACACCGCCCGTGTGCCCCCGCCCCGGAAATCGTTCCCGACGCGCGGTGGGCGGCCGACGCGGTTCACCCTGCGGTCGGTGTGACGGCGGGCAACCACTAGGCTTACCCCGTGAGTCTTGTGCTGCTACCTGCCGTCGATGTCGCCAATGGTGAGGCTGTGCGCCTGGTTCAAGGGGAGGCGGGCAGCGAAACCAGTTACGGTTCGCCGCGCGACGCCGCGCTGGCCTGGCAGCACGCCGGGGCCGAGTGGGTGCATCTGGTCGACCTGGACGCCGCGTTCGGCAAGGGCTCCAACCGCGAACTGCTGGCCGAGGTGATCGGCGAACTCGATGTGAAGGTCGAGCTGTCGGGCGGGATTCGGGACGACGAGTCGTTGAAGGCCGCGCTGGCCACCGGCTGCGCGCGCGTCAACCTCGGCACCGCGGCGATCGAGAATCCGGAGTGGTGTGCCCGGGCCATCAGCGAGTACGGCGACAAGATCGCCGTCGGCATGGATGTGAAGCTCATCGACGGCGAGTGGCGGCTGCGCGGCCGTGGCTGGGTGACCGACGGCGGCGATCTGTGGGAGGTGCTCGAGCGCCTCGAGCGGGACGGCTGCTCGCGGTACGTGGTCACCGACGTCTCCAAGGACGGCACGCTGACCGGGCCGAACCTGGACCTGCTGAGCCAGGTCGCCAATGCCTGCGAGGCCCCGGTCATCGCATCGGGCGGCATCTCCCAGCTCGACGACCTGCGCGCCATCGCGACGCTGGTGGACGAGGGCGTCGAGGGCGCGATCATCGGCAAGGCCCTGTACGCGGGCCGGTTCACCCTGCCCGAAGCCTTGGCCGCGGTTCGCTAGCGCCGTGGCCGCCGAACTCGCCGAGCTGCTCGGCATCGCCAGTGAGGTTCTCGACTCCGCCGCACCGCGTTTCGTCGAGGGCATCGGGGCGCCGAGCGCGGTCGAGAAGGGGCGCAACGACTTCGCCACCGAACTCGACCTGGAGCTCGAGCGCACCATCTCGCAGCGGCTGGGCGAACGCACCGGAATCCCGGTGCACGGTGAGGAATTCGGCGGTCCGCAGCTGACCTCCGGCACCGCCTGGGTGCTGGACCCGATCGACGGCACCTTCAACTATTCGGCGGGCAGCCCCATGTGCGGCATGCTGCTGGCGCTGGTGCGCGACGGCGTCCCGGTCATCGGCCTGACCTGGCTGCCGATCCTGGGCCAGCGCTACGCGGCGGTCGCGGACGGCCCGCTGCTGCTCAACGGCAACCCGCTGCCGAGCCTGGCCCCGGCCAAGCTCGCCACCGCGCCGATCGGCTTCGGCAGCTTCAATATCGATGGGGCGGGCCGGATTCCGGGCATCTTCCGCTTCAATCTGCTGGGTGCGCTGAGCCGGCTGTCCGGCCGCCAGCGGATGTACGGCTCCACCGGCATCGACCTGGCCTACACCGCCTCGGGAATTCTGGGCGGGGCCGTGGTGTTCGGACATCATCCGTGGGACAACGCCGCGGGCGTGGCCCTGGTCCGGGCCGCCGGCGGCGTGGTCACCGACCTGCTGGGCCGGGACTGGACCATCGAATCCGGTTCGGTGCTGGCCGCCGCCCCCGGCGTGCACGAGGAACTACTGGACCTGATCGCGGATACCGCCGTCCGGGTCCGAGGAGAGGCAGAGCAATGAAGACAGAGGTCGTGAAATGACGTTGGCCGTACGCGTGATTCCGTGCCTGGACGTGGACGCCGGGCGCGTGGTCAAGGGCGTCAACTTCGAAAACCTCAGGGACGCGGGCGATCCCGTGGAACTCGCGGCCACCTACGACGCCCAGGGCGCCGACGAGCTGACCTTCCTCGACGTCACCGCCTCCACCGGCGACCGCGGCACCATGATCGACGTGGTCACCCGCACCGCCGAGCAGATCTTCATCCCGCTCACGGTCGGCGGCGGCGTGCGCACCGTCGAGGACGTGGACCGGCTGCTGCGCGCGGGCGCGGACAAGGTGTCGGTGAATACCGCCGCCATCGCCCGCCCCGAGGTGCTGCGTGAAATGTCGGAGCGGTTCGGCTCCCAGTGCATCGTGCTGTCGGTCGACGCCCGCACCGTGCCGGAGGGCCGGCCCGCGACCCCGTCCGGCTGGGAGGTGACCACCCACGGCGGCAAGCGCGGCACCGGCATCGACGCCGTCGAATGGGCCATGCGCGGAGCCGAACTGGGCGTCGGCGAGATCCTGCTCAACTCCATGGACGCCGACGGCACCAAGGCGGGCTTCGACCTGCCGATGATCCGCGCGGTGCGCGCCGCGGTCTCGGTGCCGGTCATCGCCTCCGGTGGCGCGGGCAAGGTCGCCGACTTCGCGCCCGCCGTGCAGTCCGGCGCGGACGCGGTGCTGGCCGCCAGTGTCTTCCACTTCGGCGACCTCTCGATCGGCCAGGTCAAGGACGCCATGCGCGCGGAAGGAATCACCGTCCGATGAGCACCCTGGATCCCGCGATCGCGCGCCGCCTCAAGCGCAACTCCGACGGGCTGTTCGCCGCCATCGCGCAGGAGAAGAGCACCGGCGACGTGCTCATGATGGCGTGGATGGACGACGAGGCGCTGGCCCGCACCCTGCAAACCCGCAAGGGCACCTACTATTCACGCTCGCGTCAGCAGTACTGGGTCAAGGGCGAGACCTCCGGCCACACCCAGTACGTGCACGAGGTACGGCTGGACTGCGACGGCGACACCGTGCTGCTGGTCGTCGACCAGGAGGGCGCGGCCTGCCACACGGGCACCCACACCTGCTTCGACACCGACGTGCTGTTGTCCCAGGGCGACCGGCTGCTCACCGACGAGGACTGAGCGGCAACGGTTTCCGGCCTCCGCGAGCACGCTTGCGGCGTCGGCGAACAGCCTTCGGCGTCAACCCGATTCGTTCGGGTCCGTGTCCAGATGCGAGATCGGCCGCCCCGCGCGGCCGAGCCCGCGGGCCATGCCCTTGTCCAGCTGTGCCACCAGGGTCTCGCCCAGTTCCAGCAGTTGCTTGGTCTGCTCGGCGTCCAGCCCGTCGAACACCAGGCCGCGCACGCACTCCAGATACCCGGGCGCCGCCTCGGTGATCCTCTGATACCCGGCGTCGGTCAGCACCGCCTGCGCGCCGCGGCGACCGGTAATGGTGACGCGCTCGGCCCAGCCCAGCCGTTCGAGTTTGGAGACCACGTGCGAGAGCCGGGATAGCGATGCGTTTGCCTTTTGCGCAAGGTCACTCAGTTGCAACCGGTGACCAGGTTCTTCGGAGAGCAGAGTCATCACGAAGTATTCGAAATGGGTAATCCCCGACTCACGTTGTAGCTGGGTATCCAATGCGGCCGGGAGCCTGGTGGTGAGCGCGACGAGGGTACGCCACGCTCGCTGTTCCATGGGATTCAACCACTTGGTCACCGTGCGCGCCCTCTCGTAGCAGCCAAGTGACGTGTTGTGCCGGCCCGTGGGAGAGCCTGCGAAACAGCATCGAACGAGTCACTCGCACATCAAAGTTTGCCACGATTTCGCTCGCCAGTCACGGTGTTGCCGAATGACGTGACATCGATCACGCGTGTCGCGAGTGGATTCAGTTCGCGCCGAGTTCGGGCGGCGGTGTCGGAGTTTCCGGTTCTACCCGAGGCTTTTCCGGTTCGACGTGCCGACGTTCGGCACGGTACCGGCGGAATCGCCTGCGCCCCAAGAGAAATGCCACCAGCAGAAACAGCAACGCGGCCACGATCGCACCCGCCAGCGCGGCGCCGCGGAATCCCGGCCCGTCGACATCGAGAATGCGCTCACCGGCGTGTGCGGCATTCGAGTTGCCCCACACGATGGTCAGCGTCATCAAATTCGGGATGGCGATGACGATCGCGAGAACCGCCGCGCCGCCCGCGATAAACATGCCGCCCCGTTTACGCCAGCTGAGTCCTGCGGCCAGGAACAGGAAAAGTGGCACAGCCGTACATACCACGCCCATTATCAGGCCGTACCAGATGCCCTTGGCGAAACTCCCGCTCACCCATTCGCCGATGCGCTGCGCCCACCACCGTGGAATGAATGCGGCCAGCATCAGATACACCAGCCACAAAACGACCGCGGCCACCACTCCGCCAATGATGCGATTGCGCCACGTGACGAAGGTTGAAGGCTTTCGCTCCTGGTCGGTGCTGGGCGTAGTCATGAGCTCAGCGTATGTCCGAATTGTCGGCGCGCCCAGGAGCGACGCGGTCGGGCTCAGCGCCGGCGCGGGAACTGCTCAGCGCTCGCGCAGGAACTTCAATGCCTCGTCGGCGTGCACGTTCGCGCGCATCTCGCTGTTGATGACCTTGGCGACGGTCCGGTCCGGATCGATGACGAAGGTCGTCCGCTTCACCGGCACCAGCGCGCCCAGCAGGCCGCGCTTCACGCCGAACTCGGCGGCCACCTTGGCTCCGCGATCGGACAGCACCGGATAGCCCAGTCCCTGCTTCTCCGCGAACCCGGACTGCACCTCGACGGAATCCGCGCTGATCCCCACGCAGGTCGCCCCGGCGGCCTTGAATTCGGTTGCCAGATCCCGGAAGTGGCACGCCTCGGCCGTGCACACCGGCGTGTTCGCCGCGGGATAGAAGAACAACACCACCGGTCCGTCCGCGAGCAGCGACTCGAGCGACCGCACGGTCCCCGACTGGTCCGGTAGTTCGAAATTGGGTGCGAGCTGACCAACCTTCATACCCGCACCCTACCCCCAATCCATCGTGCACGAGCTATCCGAGCCCCGGATGAAATCCTTTGCTGGGCTTCGGGCTTGGCGCCTCGCGAATCGGGCCTCCACCGGTCCTCTGTTTGGGGGTCCGGGGAACAGCCCCGGAGCCCCAACCACCCCCGACACCGGGTGCCGGTCCTCCTTCACACGCCGAGGAGGGCGGCGACCTCCGGGTTCTTGATATCCATGACGTCCAGGATCCCGTGGGCGCGCAGGAACGGCTCGAGCTCCCTGATGCGGTCGCTGTGCTCGGCGTACTCGTCCGGGAAGCTGCGCGGATCGAGCGCTTCCAGGGCCTTCACATACGTGACGAACGAGGCGATGGCGGAGTACGTCCCGCTGTGGTTCATTTGCATCATCCGCGGCGGCTGGCCGGACAGCCCGCCCGGGGCCGGCTGCGGAGCGGTGTGGCGTGGACCCTCCGGTGCCATCGGTTGCCAGGGGTACATCTGTGTTGAACTCCTCTCGAAAATGGGGATAACCGCGTGCGACCTCTCCATTTGCTGCCGGAGCAGTGACTATCCACCGTGTGTGGAGACCGCCGCGCGGGTAGTGATGACCGCTTCAGGTATTCGCCGCAGCGGCTTGCTCGGCTGGGCGGGGAGCGCGATTTAGATCGCGCCGGGCGGGCCTGGAATGATGGGTGAATGCACGGCGCGCATGGTTTGCCTCTGAACGTGGCTATCGATACCACCACCTCCCGGGAGCAGTTCCGGGCGCTCGCGGCCGACCACCGGGTGGTCCCGGTGGTCCGAAAGGTGTTGGCGGACTCCGAGACTCCGCTCTCGACCTACCGCAAACTGGCCGCGGACCGGCCCGGCACCTTCCTGCTGGAATCGGCGGAGACCGGCCGCTCCTGGTCGCGATGGTCGTTCATCGGCGCGGGCAGTCCCAGCGCGCTGACCGTGATCGACGGCGCGGCGGCCTGGCTCGGCCAGACTCCCGCCGACGCGCCGGTGGGCGGCGATCCGCTCGCCGCGCTGCGCGAATCGCTGCAGGTGCTGCGCACCGAGCGGCTGCCCGGTCTGCCGCCGTTGACCGGCGGCCTGGTCGGCTACCTCGGCTACGACACCGTGCGCCGCCTCGAACGCCTGCCCAGCTTCGCCACCGATGACCTGCAGGTCCCCGAGATGGTCCTGATGCTGGCCACCGACCTGGCCGCCTTCGATCACCACGAGGGCGCGATCACCCTCATTGCCAATGCCGTCAACTGGAACGGCACCGACGAGCACGTGGACGCGGCCTACGACGACGCGATGGCCCGCCTGGACCGCATGACCGAGGCCCTGGCCGCCCCCGCCGACTCCACCGTCTCGGTGTTCGACCGCCCCGAGCCCAACTATCGCCGCCAGCGCACCTCCGAGGAATTCGGCGCGGGCGTGCGCCGGCTGGTCAAGGAGATCGAGGCCGGCGAGGCGTTCCAGGTGGTGCTCTCGCAGCGCTTCGAGATGGACTACAACGGCACCCCGCTGGACCTCTACCGCATGCTGCGGGCCTCGAACCCGAGCCCGTACATGTACCTCATGCACATCCCGGACGGCTCGGGCGGCACCGCGTTCTCCATCGTCGGCTCCAGCCCCGAATCGCTGGTGACGGTGAAGGACGGCGTGGCCACCACGCACCCGATCGCGGGCACCCGCTGGCGCGGCGTCACCGAGGAGGACGACCTCCTGCTCGAGAAGGGCCTGCTCGCCGACGAGAAGGAGAACGCCGAGCACCTCATGCTCGTCGATCTGGGGCGCAACGATCTCGGCCGGGTCTGCGAGCCTGGTACCGTGCGCGTCACCGAGTACCGCCACGTCGAGCGCTACTCGCACGTCATGCACCTGGTCTCCACGGTCTCCGGCCGCCTGCGCGCCGGCAAGATCGCCCTCGACGCGGTCCAGGCATGCTTCCCCGCGGGCACCCTCTCCGGCGCGCCCAAGGTCCGCGCCATGGAGTTGATCGAGGAGCTCGAGCCCACCCGCCGCGGTGTCTACGCGGGCGTGGTCGGCTACCTGGACTTCGCCGGTGACGCCGACACCGCGATCGCCATCCGCACCGCCCTGCTCAAGGGCGGCACCGCCTATGTCCAGGCCGGCGCCGGCATCGTCGCCGACTCCGACGCGGACTACGAGGACGTCGAATCCCGCAACAAGGCCATGGCCGTGCTCAAGGCCATCGCCGCCGCCGAGACCGTGCGCGCCTACCGCCCGAACGGTGCGGATCAATGAGCGATCAGGACCCGGACAGGGGTCCGGAACGGAAAGCGACACCCGAAGGCAGCGCAACACCGGAAGACAGCGCGGAGCGGGAAAACGGAGCGGCGCAAGCCGATTCGAAGCCCGGCGGGACGGACACCGGGAGAACCGGTGCCGCCGGCGCCGATCCACACGCCGAGACCGATGCCGCGCGCACTGCCGAACGCGCGCGGGCGGCGGACCTGGCCGAGGCCGAGGCGAATGCCGCTGCGGCGGAAGCCGACACGAACGCCGCGGGGGCGCGCAAGCGGTCGCGGCCGATCGCCGCGGTGGCGCTGCTGGCGGTCGCGGCGGCGCTGCTCTGGGGGTCGTCCCGCATGACGTGGGCCCGGCTCGAGATCACCAGTGACTACGGCCTGCCGCGCCATCGAGATCTCAACGGCGGTGTCTGGTTCGGGGCCCTGACGCCACTGGCGCTGGTCTTCCTGGCCACCATCGCGGCGGTGTTCGCCACCCACGGCTGGTGGCGGCGCGGCGTCGGCGTGGTGGTCGCGGTCCTGGCCGCGGTGTCCGCGGTGCCCGCGTACGCCCTGCTCATGCACAAGGGGACCGCCGATCGCGCCACCCGACTGGCCGAACTGCACGGGGGTGACCACGCGGGCGCGGTGACGACCTCGACGTTGCCGGCCGTGGTGTGCCTGGCCGGTGCGGTGGCCGCGTTCGTGGCCGGTCTGCTCCTGGTCCGGCAGTCGTCCGGGACCTCCCGGATGTCCGGCAAGTACGACAGTCCGGCGGCGCGGAAGCTGTCGGCGGCCGAGCAGGTTGCCGCACATCAGGCCCGGGTTCAGGACCACGAATCCGGGACCCCGGCCGCCGCCGACAAGCAGTTGTCGGGTCGGGTGCTGTGGGATGCCCTCGACGAGGGCGTCGACCCGACCGACGATGAAACCAATCACCCTGCCGCGCACGATGATCCGGGTAACGGGGCAGCGCGTGACAACCGCCCCTGAGCTGGGTGGGGAATCGGCAGCGCCGCCGGTACCCGCCCCGCTGTCAAGCACGGGAACATAGCCATTTACTCTTTATCAGCATCGGTGAGACAGCGCCTGGGGGGATTCTCAGGCAGCAAGTCCGTCTCCCCAGAAAGGATTCGAGCCAGATGACGGTACTCGACTCGATTCTCGACGGGGTCCGCGCGGATGTGGCCGCTCGGGAAGCCCTTCTGGATTTCCAGGCGGTGAAGGCAGCCGCCGCGCAGGCCAAATCCCCGCGTGACGCCAAGGCCGCCCTGCACGCGGAGGGGATCGGAGTGATCGCCGAGGTGAAGCGGGCCAGCCCCTCCAAGGGTGCGATCGCGGACATCCCGAACCCCGCCGACCTGGCCCGGGCCTACGAGGACGGCGGCGCGCGCATCATCAGCGTGCTGACCGAGCAGCGGCGCTTCGGCGGTTCGCTCGCGGATCTCGACGCGGTCCGCGTGGCGGTGGACATTCCGATCCTGCGCAAGGACTTCATCGTCGGCCCGTACCAGATCCACGAGGCCCGTGCCCACGGCGCGGACGTGATCCTGCTGATCGTGGCCGCCCTGGAACAGGACGTGCTGTCCTCGCTCATCGACCGCACCGAATCGCTCGGCATGACCGCGCTGGTCGAGGTGCACACCGAGGAGGAGGCCGACCGCGCCCTCGAGGCCGGCGCCAGCGTGATCGGCGTGAACGCCCGCAACCTCAAGACCCTCGAGGTGGACCGGGATGTGTTCGCGCGCATCGCCCCCGGCCTGCCCAGCGAAGTGATCCGGGTGGCCGAGTCCGGCATTCGCGGCACCGCCGACCTGCTGGCCTACGCCGGGGCGGGCGCGGACGCCGTGCTCGTCGGCGAGGGCCTGGTGACCAGCGGCGACCCGCGCGCGGCGGTGGCCGAGCTGGTGACCGCCGGAACCCACCCGTCGTGCCCGAAGCCGGTTCGCCGGGGACGGTGACAGAGCCGATGACGCAAACTCACGGAGTTTCTTCCGAAATGGCCTCCGGCAAGAACGTTCTCGGCCTCCCGCAGGCCAGTGACGGCATCACGCACAAGAGCCACGAACCCGATCTGGGCGGGCACTTCGGCGTGTACGGCGGGCGGCACGTGCCCGAGGCGCTGATGGCCGTGATCGAAGAGGTCACCGCCGAATACGACAAGGCCCGGGTCGATCCCAACTTCCTCGACGAGCTGGATCGCCTGCAGCGTGACTACACCGGGCGCCCGTCGCCGGTGTTCGAGTGCCGGAACCTGGCGCAGCACGCCGGCGGCGCGCGCATCCTGCTGAAGCGGGAAGACCTGAACCACACCGGTTCTCACAAAATCAACAATGTGCTGGGCCAGGTGCTGCTGGCCAAGCGCATGAACAAGACCCGCGTCATCGCCGAGACCGGCGCGGGCCAGCACGGCGTCGCCACCGCCACCGCGTGCGCGCTGCTCGGTATCGAGTGCGTCATCTACATGGGCGCGGTCGACACCGTGCGCCAGCAGCTGAACGTGGCCCGCATGCGGCTGCTCGGCGCCGAAGTCATCAGTGTGACAACGGGTTCGCAGACCCTCAAGGACGCCATCAACGAGGCGCTGCGCGACTGGGTCACCAATGCCGAGCAGACCTACTACTGCTTCGGTACCGCCGCGGGCCCGCACCCGTTCCCGCTCATGGTGCGCGACTTCCAGCGCATCATCGGCCTGGAGGCGCGCCAGCAGGTGCAGGCCCTGACCGGCCGCCTGCCCGACGCCGTAACCGCCTGTGTCGGTGGCGGTTCCAATGCCATCGGCATCTTCCACGCCTTCATCGACGATCCGGGCGTGCGCCTGATCGGCTACGAGGCCGCGGGTGACGGTGTCGAAACCGGCCGTCACGCAGCGACTTTCACCGGTGGCACCCCCGGTGCGTTCCAGGGCGCGTACTCCTACCTGCTCCAGGACGACGACGGCCAGACCATCGAATCCCATTCGATTTCGGCCGGTCTGGACTACCCGGGCGTCGGCCCGGAGCACGCCTACCTCAAGGACATCGGCCGGGCGGAGTACTACCCGATCACCGATACCGAGGCCATGGACGCGCTGCTGCTGCTGAGCCGCGCCGAGGGCATCATTCCGGCCATCGAGTCGGCGCACGCGGTCGCGGGCGCGGTGAAACTCGGCAAGGAACTCGGCGAGGGCGCGATCATCGTGGTGAACCTGTCCGGTCGCGGCGACAAGGACATGGACACCGCCGCCGAGTGGTTCGGGCTGTTCGACAAGGCCGAAGAGAACGCAGGGGAGAAGCAGTGAGCCAGCAGTCCCGCCTCGCGAACACCTTCGCAGCCGCCCGCGAGGAGAACCGCGCCGCGCTCATCGGCTACCTGCCCGCCGGCTACCCGGACCTCCAGGGTTCCATCGACGTGTGCAAGGCCATGGTCGAATCCGGTTGCGACATCATCGAAGTCGGCGTCGCCTACTCCGATCCGGTGATGGACGGCCCGACCATCCAGCATGCCGCCGAGCAGGCGCTGGCCGGCGGCGTCCGGGTGCGCGACGTGTTCAAGGTCGTGGAGGCGATCTCCCAGGCGGGCGGCAAGGCCGTCGTCATGACCTACTGGAACCCGGTGCTCAAGTACGGCGTCGACAGCTTCTCCCGCGATCTGGCGGCGGCGGGCGGCCTCGGCCTGATCACGCCCAACCTGATTCCGGAGGAGGCCGACGACTGGTTCGTGGCGTCCTCGACCCACAACCTGGATCGCATCTTCCTGGTCGCACCGTCGTCCACCGAGGAGCGCCTGGTCAAGACCCTCGAGGCCAGCAAGGGTTTCGTGTACGCGGCCTCGACCATGGGTGTGACCGGTGCGCGCGACGCGGTGTCCTCCATGGCCCCGGCCCTGTGCGCGCGGGTGCGCACCCACTCCGATATTCCGATCGGCGTCGGCCTGGGTGTGCGCAGTGGCGCGCAAGCGGCCGAAATCGCCTCCTATGCCGACGGCGTCATCGTGGGCTCGGCCCTGGTGACCGCGGCGGCGCAGGGTCTGGACGCGGTCCGGACGCTGACGGCGGAGCTGGCGCAGGGCGTCCGCTCGGCGGCGGTTTCCTCGTAACCAAGGCAATACCCAAGGGTGCGTACCGAATTCGGTACGCACCCTTGGGCATTGTCCGACGGTGCGGGGATGCGCGCCGCTTCGTATATCCGTTGCGTTACCGGGTGCCGGTGGCCACCCATGGCGGCGAATCCCACGGCGCGCGCTGACCTGAGACAGCACGCCGCAGGTCTGTTGGGCTACGGTGGGGACTCGTGACCATACGAGCCCTTGCCGAGAGCACCGGCGCCGATGTCCTGGCCTACATTCCCAGCCCGCCGCGCGGGGTCTGGAACATTGGGCCGTTCCCGCTACGGGCGTACGCCGTCTGCATCATCCTCGGCATCATCGCGGCCATCTGGCTGGGTGAGAAGCGGTGGGTGGCGCGCGGCGGCCAGACCGGCATGGTGCTCGACGTGGCCATGTTCGCGGTGCCGTTCGGCCTGATCGGCGGACGGCTCTACCACGTGGCCACCGACTGGCAGAAGTACTTCGGCGCCGGCGGCCACCCGATCAACGCGCTCAAAATCTGGGAGGGCGGCCTCGGCATCTGGGGCGCGGTGCTGCTCGGCGGCATCGGCGCCTGGATCGGCTGCCGGGTGTACCGGATTCCGTTGCCCGCCTTCGGCGACGCCATCGCTCCGGGCATCCTGCTGGCCCAGGCCATCGGCCGGCTCGGCAACTACTTCAACCAGGAGCTCTACGGCCGCGAGACCAAGGTGCCGTGGGGCCTGGAGATCTTCCTGCGCTACGACCACAGCGGCCAGCTGGACATGATGAACGGCACCGCCGCGGGCCCGGCGGAGAAGATCGTGCAGCCGACCTTCCTCTACGAGCTGATCTGGAACCTGCTCGGCGTGGCCGTGCTGCTCTACGTGGATCGCAAGTTCCGCATCGGCCACGGCCGCCTGTTCGCGCTCTACGTGGCGGTCTACTGCTTCGGCCGCTTCTTCGTGGAGCTGCTGCGCGACGACGAGGCCACCCATATCCTCGGCCTTCGCATCAACACCTTCACCTCGGCGATCGTATTCGTCTGCGCTGTGGCCTATTTCCTGTTCGCCACCAAGGGCCGTGAGACCGCCGACCAGCTGCGCGCCGGCGTGGAACGGCCCTGGCCGTGGCAGATCGGTGCGCTGCGGGCGTTCGGTGCGGCGGGTGCGGCGGCCGGAACCGGCTCCGCGGCAGGGGATTCGAAGGCGGCCGTCACCGAGATCGACGAGCCGACGGCCGAAAAATCCGCAGGGGAGACCGGAACGGAATCCCCGGCCACCGGCAACGAATCCGAGGCCGCGCGCGATATCTCTTCCGAAACCGGCGATTCCGAGCCGGAGGCGACGGAGTCCACCGCGGTCGACCGGGCGAAGACGGTCGAGTCCGGCAAGAATGGCTCCTGACCGCGATCAGGAGGACGTGAGTGACCGATCCATTCGACAAGCCGCCGATGCAGGACGGGCCGCAGTACGGCGTTCCCGGCACCGGCCCGCAATATGGGCAGCCCTACGGTCAGCAGCCGTACCCGGGCCAGCAGCCGTACCCGGGCCAGCAGCCCTACGGCCAGCCGGGTCAGCCGTACGACCAACCGATGCCGTATCCGATTCCGGGCCCGGCCGGGCCCTACGGCGGTGACCCGGAAGCCCCGTTCGGCCGCGACCAATTCGGAGTTCCATTCTCGGACAAGAGCAAGCTCACCGCGGGCCTGCTGCAGATCTTCATCGGGCACTTCGGTGTCGGCCGGTTCTACCTGGGCTATACCACGATCGGTGTGCTGCAGCTGATCACCTGCGGCGGCTGCGGGGTGTGGTCGCTGATCGACGGCATTCTCATGCTCACCGGCAAGGTCCCCGACCTGCAGGGACGTCCGCTGCGGGACTGACGGCGATGCTTCCGCCTCCAACGGCCGCTCCCCGACCGGGTGGCGGCCGTTCGCGCTTATCATCGGGCGCCAGTTCGCGCAAGTGTTTGGCGCATCATGATGGTTGCCGTGCCGCCCGGTCGGTCCGCGGCGTACCCTTTGTCGGTTGTTTGTCGCGTGGTCAGCCACGCCCGAGGAGAGGTCCCCGTCGTGCGCCGTAAGCTCGCCGCCGTCATGCTCGCCGTTGTCGCCACCGCAGGGCTCGTCGCATGCGGCTCGAGCAAGGACGACGCGAACACGCTCAAAGTCGGCACCGAGGGCAACTACTCCCCGTTCACCTACCAGGACAACGGCGCCCTCACCGGCTACGACGTCGACGTCATCAAGGCCGTCGGCGACAAGATCGGCAAGAAGGTGGAATTCACCACCGCCCCCTGGGACTCGCTGTTCGCCGCACTGGAATCCAAGCGCGTGGACCTCATCGCCAACCAGGTCACCATCAAACCCGAACGCGAGCAGAAGTATTCGCTCTCCCAGCCCTACACCGTCTCCGAGGGCGTCATCGTCACCAAGACCGGCAATGACGGCGTCCACGCCCTGGCCGATCTGAACGGCAAGACCTGCGCCCAGTCCGAGACCTCCAACTGGGCCGACACCGCCAAGGGCGCCGGCTGCAAGGTCGAGGCCATCCCAGGCTTCGTGGAGGCGGTGCAGCTGCTCAAGACCGGCCGCGCCGACGCCACCGTCAACGACACCCTGGCGGTGAACGCCTACACCAAGCAGCAGGGCACCGGCACCATCCAGGTCGTCGGCAAGACCGGTGAGGTCTCCAAGCAGGCCTTCGCCGCCCGCAAGGACTCGCAGGCGCTGACCGATCAGGTCAACAAGGCGCTCGACGAACTGCGCGCCGACGGAACGCTCGCCAAGATCTCCGACAAGTACTTCGGCACCGACGTCAGCAAGTAAGCGGCACAGGGCAATTCGACGATGGACGACGCCACCTGGGCGCTGGTGCGGCACAACCTCTGGCCCATGCTGGAGGCCACGGTCACCAAGACGCTGCCGCTGACCGCCATCAGCTTCGTGATCGGCCTGGCGATAGCGCTGTTCGTGGCGCTGGCCCGGATGTCGAGCGTGTGGCCGCTGCACGCGGCCGCGCGCTTCTACATCTCGATCATTCGCGGCACGCCGCTGCTGGTGCAGCTGTTCATCATCTTCTTCGGCCTGCCCGCCTTCAACATCGTGCTGGAGCCGTTTCCGGCGGCCATCATCGCCTTCAGCCTGAATGTCGGCGGCTATGCGGCGGAAATCATTCGGGCCGCGATCCTTTCGGTGGCCCACGGCCAGTGGGAGGCGTCCTACTCGGTCGGCATGAACTATGCGCAGGCGCTGCGGCTGGTCATCCTGCCGCAGGCCTCCCGCATCGCGGTGCCCCCGCTGTCCAACACCCTCATCTCCCTGGTGAAGGACACGTCGCTCGCTTCCACCATCCTGGTGACCGAGTTGCTGCGCACCGCGCAAATGGCCGCCGCGCCCACCTTCGACTTCTTCGCGCTCTATGGCGTCGCGGCAATCTACTACTGGGTAATATGCCTGGTCCTCGGCTTCGGTCAGACTCGACTGGAAACCCGTCTGGCCCGGCACGTTGCGCGTTGATCGTGAGATAGCTGAACGGGTGCTTACGAGATCTGTATATGTGTGTGCCGGGGTCGGCATGAGGGTTGTCACAGGTCTAGGGTTGAACGCGTGATGCGACGAACGAAGATTGTGTGCACCCTCGGACCAGCAGTGTCATCCGAGGACCGGATTCGTGAGCTCGTCGAAAGTGGCATGGACGTTGCGCGCCTGAACTTCAGCCACGGCGAGCACTCCGATCATGCCGAGAACTACAAGAAGGTGCGCGCGGCCAGCGATACCGCCGGCCGCGCTGTCGGTATCCTCGCCGACCTGCAGGGCCCGAAGATCCGGCTGGGCCGGTTCGAGGGCGACGGCAAGACCGTCTGGAACACCGGCGAGGAAGTCCGTATCACCGTCGACGACATCGTAGGAACTCACGACCGGGTTTCCACCACCTACAAACACCTCGCCAAGGACGCCAAGCCCGGCGACCGGCTGCTCGTGGACGACGGCAAGGTCGGGCTGACCGTGCTGCGTGTCGAGGACAACGACGTCATCTGCCGGGTCACCGAGGGCGGCCCCGTCTCCAACAACAAGGGCGTCTCGCTGCCCGGCATGGACGTGTCCGTGCCCGCGCTGTCCGAAAAGGACATCGACGACCTGGAATTCGCCCTGAACCTGGGCGTGGACTTCATCGCGCTGTCCTTCGTGCGCTCGCCCTCCGATGTGGAGCTGGTGCACGACATCATGGATCGCGTGGGCCGCCGGGTGCCGGTCATCGGCAAGCTCGAAAAGCCCGAAGCCATCGACAATCTGGAAGCCATCGTGCTGGCCTTCGACGCCATCATGGTCGCCCGCGGCGACCTCGGCGTGGAGCTGCCGCTCGAGCAGGTGCCGCTGGTGCAGAAGCGCGCGGTGCAGATGGCGCGCGAGAACGCCAAGCCGGTCATCGTGGCCACCCAGATGCTGGAGTCCATGATCACCAACTCCCGCCCGACCCGCGCCGAGGCCTCCGACGTGGCCAACGCCGTGCTCGACGGCGCGGACGCGGTCATGCTCTCCGGTGAGACCTCGGTCGGCGACTACCCGATCGAGGCCGTGCGCACCATGGCCCGCATCGTGCACGCCGTGGAAGCCGAGTCCTCGACCCGGGTACCGCCGCTGACCCACGTGCCGCGGACCAAGCGCGGTGTCATCTCCTACGCCGCCCGCGACATCGGCGAGCGGTTGAATGCCAAAGCGCTGGTTGCCTTCACGCAGTCCGGTGACACGGTGCGCCGCCTGGCCCGCCTGCACACCCCGCTGCCGCTGCTGGCCTTCACCCCGCAGGCCGCGATTCGCAGTCAGCTCGCCTTGACGTGGGGCGTGGAAACGTTCATCGTTCCTCCGGTGGGCACGACCGACGAGATGATCCACCAGGTGGACAACGCGTTGCTCTCGATCGGGCGGTACAAGAAGGGTGACCTCGTGGTCATCGTGGCCGGCTCGCCGCCGGGTACTGTCGGGTCCACCAACCTGATCCACGTGCATCGCATCGGCGAGGAGGACCACTAATTTGAGTGCGTCGCTGGACGAGACGTCTTCGGACGTCGTCGCGGACCCCGACGGGACCGGTCTGTCCGACGATCTGCGGGAGCTGCTGCGCCTGCTCGATCTGGAGGAGAACGGCCCCGATATCTTCCTCGGACACCATCCCGAGAAGGTGTGGAGCCGCACGTTCGGCGGCCAGCTGGTCTCGCAGGCGATCATCGCCGCGGGACGGACGGTGGGTCCGGAGCGTCCGATCCACGCGGTCAACGCGCACTTCGTTCGTGGCGGTGACCCGAAGCAGCCGATCGAATACCACGTCGATCGGCATCGGGACGGCCGCTCCATCGCCAACCGCACGGTGACGGCGTACCAGGACGGGCAGGAGCTGTTCGTCATGCTCGCCGCCTTCCAGGACTGGGGCAAGGGGCTCGAGCACGGCGCGCCCCTGCCCGACGTCCCGGGGCCGGACGACCTTCCGCGCGTGGAGGAGTCGTTCGCGGGTCTGGAGGACAAGCTCCAGATGTTCGTCGACGCACCGCATCCCATCGAGATGCGCTACACCAACGACCCGGCCTGGATCCTCAAGGGCAAGGGCGAGAGCCTCGGCCACAACCGGGTCTGGATGCGCACCGACGGGCAGCTGCCCGACGACCCGCTGATTCACGTTGCGGCGCTGGCATATTCGTCCGACACCACGGTGCTGGACTCCATCATCACCACGCACGGGCTGTCCTGGGGCTGGGATCGCATCATCGCGGCCACGGTGAACCACTCCATCTGGTTCCACCGGCCCTTCCGCTTCGACGACTGGTCGCTCTACGCGACCGAGTCCCCGGTGGCGGCGGGTTCCCGCGGCCTGGCCCGCGGCCACTTCTACGCCCGGAACGGCGACCTGCTCGCGACGACCGTCCAGGAAGGCGTGATCCGCCACTTCCCGGCGCGCCGCTGACCCGCGATCGCCCGGAGACGACGCGTGCATGATCGGGCCGTGCCCTACGGGGTGCGGCCCGACGCGCGTTCCAGGTAATGGGCCCGGCGCGTTCCGGGTGTCGGGAACGGCGAATCTCGGGGGGTCCGAGGGGCAGAGCCCCCGAAATCTCGAGGGGGTTCGGGGGCGAAGCCCCTGAGAGTCCCGAGAGTTGGCCTAGATCAACTCGCGGTTCTCTTCGAGTTCGAAGTTCTCGCGCTGCAGGGCGTGCACGATGTACGGGATCGGTTCGTCGGCGGACAGTTCCAGCACGAGGCGCTGCTCGAGCTTGGCGATGCCCGCCTTGGTTAGTTGACGGGCCTCGCCCACCAGGCTGAGCGCGATCTCATAGGTGCGGCGGGTGCCCGGCTCCACGTCGGGATTGTCCAGCCGCCACTGGGTTTCGAGCACAGTGTGGGTGGGTTCGTCGCACTCCACCGGGAGGGTGAAGCGCCACGCGAAGATATCTCGATCGGCGACGTATTCATCGACCACCCGGCACACCGTCTCGGTGACGCGGTGCAGGGTCTGAGGTGTCACGTAAACATGGAGCGAAACATCCGAAATTCGCTTCGGCATGTCCTTGGTCCTGTTCTTGTGTCGAACCACCGGCAGTGGCGTTCGGCGGAACGGATAGGTGTTCCGCGCGAGAGTGTAATCCTTTACCGGACCAAGCAGGCAGCAAGGTGCATTGACACGCGGCCTTCAGGGCCCGGACTGCCGGATTTGCCTGCTATCCGGCGGATTCCGCCGCGTGCCGGGTCGGTTCGACTGCCGGCCCGGAGTATTCGGCCGGCCGCGGGTGTGCGGCTCGCCTGCCCTGCTCGCCCCGGCCGCCGTCTATCACCAGCAGCGGCGGCTGCCCGTCCGCCGCGCTGCGCGGGCGCAGTGTGGCCTGCGGATGCTGATGGGCGTGCAGGGCGAGCAGCAACGGCACCAGCGCCTCGGCGATACGGTCGCCGACATCGCAAAACTGTTGCGGCGACAGGCCGACCGGGTCGGAGATGTTCTCCCGGCCGACGTACGCGAGATCGTTGCGCGCGGCGTGCAGTCCGACCACGGTGCGCGCGCCGCTGACCTTGGCGATCCGGTACGCCTCGAGCAGCGTGAAGGTACGGGGGAGCGCCTCGGGAACGAGTTCGCGCACCTGGTCGCGAATCTTCTCGGTCATGGCCAGCACCAGGTCGGCGCGGTGCACCATCTCCGCCTTGAGGCGGCGGGCCTTGAAATTGTCGGCATTGCCGCCGAGGCCCACAATCGTCTGTGCGGCAAGGGGTTCCACGGGGAATCCGACCAGTGCGCGTACGCCGGCACTCTCGGCGGACAGCTCCTGTAGTCCGTGGTCAGCGGCCACCGCCAGGGTGAGGCGCTCGGCAATGACGGATCGGCAAACATTTCCGCTGCACACGAACAACACATGCATGCGGATAACTTATGCCTGCCGTTGTCGCTTCGAAACTGTTCCGTGACCGAATCACACGTTTCAACCGCGATGTTCATCGCGCGGTCGAATGTCGCTCACCTGAGGTTGGTTCTCGTTTACCGGAGTGTCCGCTCGGCAACAGGTCAACGCCCCTGGAATGTGAGCATGCCCGTTCGCGTCCGGCAAATCAATAGCCGAACAGTTATTGGTGTCCGCTGTGTCGTACAACGCGGATTCCGTTATCACGGGCGCGATTTCGGGCACGGCCCGATCTCCGGCCTGGACCCTCTCGCCGACCCGGCCGCGTGTCGAGAACAACCGCCCCCGCGCCGGGACGGTTCGTGCGAACCGGGCCAGCCCGGTGGCCGTGGACATATCGTCGTACACGGAATCGATTCCGCCCCTGGCGAAATAGGCTTCGTGCCAGAATCCGGTGCCGCCGGAATCCCGCAGGAATTGCTGCCACCACTGCCGGTGCGGGTCCGATCGCGTCCACCGTTCCAGGCTCTCCAGATCCCGCCAGTACTGGCGCGCACCCCAGTGCGGCGGCCACAGCGACCACACCACATCCTCGTGTGACAGGAGCCCGTCCGGCCTGTCGTGATGTGACCGGTACAGCTTGGGGCCGACGCCCAGCAGCCGCAGGATTCCACGCGGCTTGCGCACCCGCATTCCGAGCAGGATCACGACCAGATCCGGATATTCGGACAGGTCCGCGGTCATTCTCTTCACCCGCATTCGTGACCTCCGCACGTTTCGCTGATCTGTGCGGGACTACGGCGCCGCTGTGCTCACGGTTCGAGGACGCTGTTTCCTCGTCCTGCGCGAAGTCTAGTCTGCCGTGCGGTGCGCGGCCGGAACGTGGATGCGGCCCGGCGTGCCCCGCTAGGTGCTCAGCCGCAGCACGGCCGAATTGCCCTGGACGGCAACGATCTTCACGGTCAGGCCGTTCAGGAAGATGGTGCCGCCGACCCCGGTCGACCCGGAGACCGGTAATCCGAACACCGTCGTCGACGCGGTGACCGAGCCCGGGCTGATCTGCCCGATCCGGACACTGCTGATCCGGGAGAATCCGGGAACCGGAATCGTGGTCGGCCCGTCGACCCGGACCTCGCAATTGCCGTTGGAGCAGGCGCCGAGATCGGTCCCGTTCGAGGCCGCCGGCAGTCCGTCCGACGGCTGGTTCGATGCTTTCGAAGACGTAGCTCTGGCCACGGTCGTCTCTCCCGCCGTCGATCCTGTCCCGGCCGGTACCGCCGACCCGCCCGTTTCCGTCCCGCACCCAGCGCACAACGCCACAACAGCCACCGCCAGGCCGACCCCGGCCGGCCCCACTTTCGCCACCGTGGATATCGGGATTCGCATGCAACCTCCACCATGCTCTCGGACCTACGGACACCGATGATGCGCGACGGGGCGGCCCGCCGTAGTGAAATCCGACTGTTCGCCCCGATTTATCCCCCGTACTGCCCATCGGAGCCGGGCCTGGCCCCCTATCGGCCCGCGATGTAGTCGCGCAGCCGCTCGACGACCTCATCCGGCCCGGGCATCCGAGCGATCTCCGCCGCGACCGCCTCGGCCGCCTCGCGATGAGAATTGCCCCGTCGCGGCAGCAACCGCGCCGCCCGATCGGCGATCGTGTCCGCGTCGACCTCGCCCGCCCCGAGCTGAATCGCCGCACCCACCGCCTGCAGCGCATCCGCATTGGCGAACTGGTCGGCCCCCTGCGGCAGGACCAGTTGCGGCACTCCGAAATTCAACGCACCGAGCGTGGTACCGCTGCCCCCGTGATGCACGACGAGATCGACATGGGGGAGCAGGCGGGACTGCGGCACCCAGCCGTGAACGCTGACATTGCCCGGCAGCGCACCGAGCTCGTCCGGATCCAGCCGCCCCGCGGCGACGATGACCTGGGCGTCGAGCCGAGAGAGCCCGGACAAGGCCTGCGTGAGCAGTCCCGGTGTGCCGAACACGGTGCCCAGCGTCAGGTAGATCAGTGGCCGAGACGACGATATGCCCGGCAACGCGCCGAGTTCCCCCGTCTCCGGGTAAGGAACCGGCCGCAACTCGATCCGTTCCTCTTTCAGAAATTCCTTGTCCTGCAGCGAGACCGGGCAAATATCGATATGCGGCACCCCCTCCACCCCGGCGATCCGGGTCGGCATCTCCAGCCCGATCCCCTCCGGAAACATCCGCCCGAACCCATGCCACACGCCCGGAATCCCCGCCCGCCGCGCCGCGATCGCCGCCCCCGGCACTCCCCACTCATGAATCACCAGATCCGGCCGCAACCGCTCCAGATCCCCCGCAATATCCTCCGCATACATCTCGGAAAAACAATCCCCCGGCCGAAATGCCCCCAGCCCATGCCGCCCGATCACCCCGTGCATCCCCGCCCCCACCGCGAAATGTACCTCGCACCCCGCTTCCCGAGCCGCCACCGCCAGCGGCACCAGCGGATACGCATGCCCCACGGTCGCGAGGCTGGCAAACACAAGGCGCATCCCGCCACCCTAGCCCGTCAACCCAAGGTTGACCATCCGCGAACCTCCTGCCGGACACCACTTCTCGCAAACGCCCGCAGAATGCGATCGTGCGTCATCGCGGGAAAGCGTGTTCCGTAGCGATGTCGGACGGCCTGTACCGCAGTCGATTTCGGTGGCCTTTACTTCGCCCTGGACCGCCGCGAGGCCGGTGCCGACGCCACGGGTGATCTCATGTAGGGACTGGCCTTCGGCGGTTACGCGAACTTCGTTGAATTTCCGGCGACTACTACAGGTGTCACCAATTGCATCGAATGCGAACTCGCGATGGTCCGCCTCACTCGCTGAGCGACACGGCGAATTCGTTGCCATTCAGCCGGATTCGGCGGCACATTCGCTGCTGGGGGTGTAGTCCGTCGTCTGCGTGGCCGAACGGGCGCCCGAGTGGTCCGAAGAATCGACCGCAACCCGCGACGGTGGAATGCGCAACCTCGCCAGTCCGGGCCCCTTCGGAGGGTCGCGTATTCGCGGGGGACCTTCGGCAACAGCCGCCCGCGGTGGTGGATTATGCGGAGGCCGCGGGGATGCTGCTGTGTTCTTTGTCCAGGAGGGCGGTGAGGTGATGGTGCAGACCCTGGACGCTTTCGGCGCTGGCTTCGGCGACGAGGGCGCGCTGGGCGGGGGTGAACGGGGACTCGGGGTGGTAGAGCGTGCGGCGGGTGAACGTGGTGGTGCCGTCGCCGTCCTCGGTGAGCGAGTACTGCAGGCCCGCACCGACGTTGTCGTCGACGATCAGGGAGGACTTGGCGTACTCCTGGTCGACCACGCGCCAGTAGAGATGTTGTTCGCTGCCGTCCTCGAGGCGGCCGTGTTCGTAGATCACATCGTCGACGCGGTAGGGGCGTTCGGTGACGCCGCCGACCTCGTGGCTGGCGACATGCCATTCGGGCCAGAAGCGGGCCTGTGTGACCAGATCGAAGACGGCGTGGGCGGGGGCATGGAAGGTGACGGTGTTGCTGTCGCCCACGGTCCAGTCGTTGTACTCGGTGCCCATGTCGTAGACCTCCTCGGCAGAAATAGCGCTCTCAAAATGAGAGTACATGCGATTTGCGGGTACACGCAAAGTGTAGGCTGCATGCGCAGAAAGGAGCGTGGGAGTGATGGGTGACGAACGGCGTCCGGGACGTCGAGTGTCGGTCGGTGAGGTGCTCGCGCGTGCGGGCACCGTGCGGGAGGCCTTCGACACCATTGCCAACACCTGGTCGCTACTCATTCTGGTCGCGCTGCGCGACGGCACGCTCCGCTACAACGAACTCAAGCGCACCGTGGGCGGCGTCAGTGAGCGCAGGTTGTCGCAGACCTTGAAGGTCCTCGAGCGTGACGGCGTGGTGGATCGGAAGCTGGTGCGTTCCATTCCTTCTCACGTTGAATACAGCCTGACCCCGACAGGCGAGGCGGTCGTCGACTCGCTCGGCGACCTGTTGTCCACGATTATCGAATTCTCGCCACAGGTCGCAGCCGCACGGCAGCGTTACGACGAGAAGCATGCCGACGCCGCCCCGGAGGGTTGAATCCGGTTGACTCTCAATGTTTCCCATCGGTACCGGCTATCGGCGACGGTAGGCGGCCCGATGCCGGGCACTTCTTCCACAGGACGACCGGGTGGAGATGAATCGGGCGGAAGATATTGCGCCGCACAATCTTCGAATCATCGAAATCTTGCCGCGAACGGACACTCCGCCGCATGTCGGATCGGGGGAGTGCCGGAAGATGATCCCTGGAGTCGGGATCGACCGTGGTGCCGAGTGTGGGACTCGAACCCACACGTCCTTTCGGACAACGGTTTTTGAGACCGTCGCGTCTGCCAGTTCCGCCAACCCGGCGCACCGGGAAGAAATGATAGCGGGTGGAGGGGAGAAGAGACTAATCGAGGGGGTCGGGGGACTGCCGGGTTGTGATACTGGTCGGTTTGCGCTGGGTACGTGGGTTGTGGGGGCGGGTGAACGGTACTCTTTGGGGTGACTCGATGCGTGCTGGTCCTGCGAGGGTGGCGCAAGGCGAGGTGGCATCGGGTATCGGTATTCGGAAGCGACAGGGGTTCATCTATGGGAACGACAGCAGGGGGCGGTTCGAAGAAGGACGCTGCAGCGTCCGCCCCCAAGCGGGTGGTGGTTGCCGAGGACGAGGCGCTCATCCGGATGGACCTGGTGGAGATGCTCTCGGAGGAGGGCTATCACGTGGTGGGTGAGGCGGGAGACGGTCAGCAGGCCGTGGATCTCGCCGAGGAGCTGCGGCCGGATCTGGTGATCATGGACGTGAAGATGCCGCGTCGGGACGGCATCGACGCGGCGGCCGAGATCGCCTCGAAACGCGTTGCGCCGGTGGTCATCCTGACCGCCTTCAGCCAGCGCGACCTGGTGGAGCGGGCGCGCGACGCGGGCGCGATGGCGTACCTGGTGAAGCCGTTCACCAAGTCGGATCTGGTGCCGGCCATCGAATTGGCCGCATCGCGATTCCACGAGATCGCGGCGCTGGAGAGCGAGGTCGCGAATCTGACCGACCGGCTCGAGACCCGCAAGCTGGTCGAACGTGCCAAGGGTGTGCTGATGCAGACCCAGGGGCTGTCCGAGCCGCAGGCGTTCAAGTGGATTCAGCGCACGGCCATGGATCGTCGCACCACCATGAAGGCGGTCGCGGAAGTGGTGCTGGAGAACCTCGCGCCGAAGTAAGCCGCATTTGCCGCGTCGTCGCCCTGCTGTTGCCGCTAATGCACTGGAGAAATTAACAGTGCGGTAACAGCGGGGCCTTCTGCTTTTGTTGCGATGTCACATGGATGATTCGAATGTGATGCGGAGCTAACGTAGCGGGGCTATGTTCTGGACGGGCCGATCGATGGGGCGGCCCTCCTCGGTCACCCCGGGGGAGCACAGAACATGAGGTGAATCGTGCTTGGTTCATTGACGCGCACGTCGTCCCTGCGACGCAGTCGCACGGCGCGAGCGGTGGTCATCGGAGCGGCGGCCGTACTCGCTCTGGCGTCGGCGGGATGCAGCAGCAAATCAACGGATAATTCGGGCGGCGGCTCGAATCTGACCATTCAGCCTCTCGTGCAGGTGGATGGCCAGGGCAAGGAAGTTCCGGCGAAGGACACCAGCGCGGCCGCGGATCCGGCCGGCGACGGCAAGGGGAAATGCGCACCCCAGACGATCGCGATGGCGGGCCCGCTGACCGGTGACAACGCCAACCTCGGCCTGAACATCATCCGCGGCGTGAAACTGGCGCTGGACCAGCACAACAAGGCCAACCCGGGCTGCCAGGTGACGGTCAAGGAATTCGACACCGAGGGCGACCCGCAGAAGGCCACCCAGGTCATCCCGACCATCGTCAGCGATCCGTCGATCGTGGCCCTGATCGGCCCGACCTTCTCCGGCGAGACCAAGGCGACCGGCGCGATCCTCAACCAGGCCAATCTGCTGTCGCTGACGCCGTCGGCCACCAACGTCACCCTCACCACCAACGGCTGGAACAACTTCTTCCGCGGTCTGGGCAACGATGGCATCCAGGGTCCGGCCGTGGCCGGATACCTCAAGGGCACGGGCAAATTCAAGAAGATCTGCGTCATCGCCGACGACTCCGACTACGGCACCGGCCTGGCCAAGACCGTCACCGAGGGCCTGGGCTCGATCGCCGACCCGAGCTGCGCGGCCAACGTGAAGCAGAAGGACAAGGACTTCTCCGCGACGGTGTCCAAGATGGCCTCGGCCAAGCCGGACGGCATCTTCTACGCCGGCTACTACGCCGAGGCGTCCCCGCTGGTCAGCCAGCTGCGCAATGGCGGCGTGACCGCGACCTTCATCTCCGATGACGGCACCAAGGACGTCGAATTCGTCAAGCAGGCGGGCAATGCCTCCAAGGACGCGCTGCTGTCGTGCCCGTGTGGTCCGGCGACCGACAAGTTCACCACCGCCTACAAGGCGTTCAACAACTATGACCCGGGCACCTATTCGACCGAGGGCTACGACCTGACCACCATCGTGCTCAAGGGCATCGAGGCCGGTAAGGTCACCCGCCCCGATCTGGTCGATTACGTGCGCAACTACGACGGCCAGGGCCTGGCACGCGAATACAAGTGGAGCGCCACCGGTGAATTGGCGAACGCTTTGATCTGGATGTACCAGGTCAAGTAGCACTCACTATTCGGAACAGCGTGTGCCGAATAGTTTTCGGCGCACGCTGTTCTCCTCGGACGGCGAAAGTAACGAATGTCTGCACCCGCTCTGGCCGATGTGACCCTCCTCGCGAGCAGTTCCATCGAATTCAATGTCTCCGGCGTAGTCGACCAATTCTGGCGGCTGACCGTCGAAGGTTTGACCTACGGTTCGATCTACGCCCTGGTCGCGGTCGGATACACACTGGTCTACGGTGTGTTGCGCCTGATCAATTTCGCCCATTCGGAAGTTTTCATGCTGGGCATGTTCGGCCAGCTGGTCGGGCTGATGGTCTTCGGATTCGCCGCCAGTGGCGATGTGTATTCCCAGGGCGTCGTCTCGACCGTCATCTATCTCGGCGCCGCCATGGTCTTCGGCATGCTGGTCTCCGGCGCGGCCGCGGTGGGCCTGGAGCGGGTCGCGTACCGCCCGCTGCGCAAACGCGGCGCGAAACCGCTGATCTTCCTGATCACCGCGATCGGAATGTCCTTCGTACTCCAGGAATTCGTGCACTACGTGCTGCCGAAGCTGACCGGCAACAAACTCGGCGGCACCAATGCGCAGCAGCCGATCGTGCTGGTGAAGCCCACCGAGCAGTTCCAGATCTTCGGCGCCTCGGTCACCAATATCTCGCTGGTGATCGTGCTGGCGGCGATCGCGCTGGCGCTCACCACCGAATTGCTCATCAATAAGACGAAATTCGGCCGCAGCATTCGCGCGGTGGCGCAGGACCCCGATACCGCCACGCTCATGGGCGTCTCCCGGGAGCGGGTCATCATGCTGACCTTCCTCATCGGCGGCGTGCTCGCGGGTGCGGCCGCGCTGCTGTACACGCTCAAGATCCCCAACGGCATCATCTACAACGGCGGATTCATTCTGGGCATCAAGGCGTTCAGCGCCGCGGTCCTGGGCGGTATCGGCAACCTGCGTGGCGCGCTGCTGGGCGGCCTGCTGCTGGGCCTGGCCGAGGATTACGGGCAGATCCTGTTCGGCACCCAGTGGCGTGACGTGGTGGCCTTCGTGGTGCTGGTCGGCGTGCTGATGATTCGCCCGACCGGCATTCTGGGCGAGAGCCTGGGGAGGGCGCGGGCATGACGACGACGAAACCGGCCCCCGTGCCACAGCATTCGCCCGCCGGACGGGGCGTCGGCGACGCCATCCGCAACTGGTGGGGCGGGCTGTCCCGTCCCGCCCAGTGGGCGTTCGGCGTACCGGCGGTCATCGTGCTGGCCGTGCTGCCGCTGTTCAAGCTGCCGCTGCTGGACACCCCCGGCACCAGTTTCGGCGGGGTGATGGCGCAGTTCGCCATGTACGCCCTCATCGCCATCGGCCTGAATGTGGTTGTGGGACAGGCGGGTCTGCTCGACCTGGGATATGTCGGCTTCTACGCGGTCGGCGCGTATTCGGTGGGCCTGCTCACCAGCCCGAACAGCCCGTGGAATCAGACCAACGGCGGCTTCCTCGACCCCAAGTGGGCATGGCTGGCGTGTGTGCCGATCGCGATCCTGCTGACGGCCATCTCCGGGCTCATCCTGGGTACGCCCACCCTGCGCCTGCGTGGCGACTACCTCGCCATCGTGACCCTCGGCTTCGGTGAAATCGTGCGGCTGCTGGCCGACAATCTGCCCGAGATCACCAATGGCAGCCTCGGGCTGTCGCGGATCCAGTATCCGAAGCTCGGGGAGTCGGACGCTCACCCCGGCGGCTATTTCTCCTCCGGCAACCTGGGCGACACCAGCAGCTGGAATCCCTTGGACCGGGCCAACTCCGGCACCTGGTGGTACTGGCTCGGCATCGTGCTGGTGGTCGGCGTGCTGATGCTGGTCGGCAATCTCGAGCGCAGCCGTGTCGGCCGCGCCTGGGTCGCCATCCGCGAGGACGAGGACGCCGCCGAGATCATGGGCGTGCCCACCTTCAAGTTCAAACTGTGGGCCTTCACCATCGGCGCGGCCATCGGCGGCCTGTCCGGCGCGCTGTACGCGGGCCAGGTGCAGTTCATCAACCCGGCCGGATTCAATGTCATCAACTCGATGCTGTTCCTGTGCGCGGTGGTGCTGGGCGGCCAGGGCAACAAGCTCGGCGTGATCGTCGGCGCGTTCCTGATCGTGTACCTGCCCAACCGGTTCATGTCGGTGAATGTGGGCGGGCAGTCGCTGGGCGACTACAAGTATCTGTTCTTCGGACTCACGCTGGTGGTGGTGATGATCTTCCGGCCGCAGGGTCTGTTCCCGGCTCGGCAGAAACTGCTCGCCTACGGGCGGCAGGTGTATCGGGCGGTGCGACGGCCGGTGGCCGCGCAGGCGACGGGAGCGGGGCAATGACGGGGCCGGGCGACGCGCTCTTCGACAACGAGGACATGGCGGCCGGGTACGCGGCGCCGGAGGGCGAGCCCAGCGCGGGCACGCTGGACGTGACCGAGGTGCTGCCGGTCTACAAGGACCACGAGGTGGTCGCGGAAGTCGTTGCGCCGCATCGGGAGATCGAGACCGCGATCGGCGCGCCGCTGCTGCGCACCGACGGGCTGACGGTGAAGTTCGGTGGTCTCACCGCGCTGGACGCCGTGAGCTTCGAGATCCGCCGCGGCGAGATCCTCGGGCTCATCGGACCCAATGGCGCAGGCAAGACGACCTGCTTCAACGCCATCTCCGGCGTGTACCGGCCGTCGGGCGGCACCGTCTACTTCGACGGCAAGCCGCTCACCAAGACCAAGCGCAACGAGATCACCCGCCTGGGTATCGCGCGCACCTTCCAGAACATCCGGCTCTTCGGCGAGATGACCGCGCTGGAGAACGTCGTGGTGGGCGCGGACGCCCGGCACCGGACCTCGGTCCCGGGCGCCATCTTCCGCACTGCCCGGCACCGGAGCGAGGAGCGCGACTCGCTCGAAAGAGGCATGGCGCTGCTGGAATTCGTCGGCATCGCCGCGCACGCGGTGGAGAAGGCGCGCAATCTGTCCTACGGCGATCAGCGCCGCCTGGAGATCGCTCGCGCGCTGGCGACGGAACCGAAACTGCTGTGCCTGGACGAGCCGGCCGCCGGCTTCAACCCGAGCGAGAAGTCGGCTCTGATGGATCTGATCCGCAAGATCCGCGACGACGGCTACACCGTGCTGCTCATCGAGCACGACATGCGGCTGGTCATGGGCGTGACCGACCGCATCGTGGTGCTCGAGTTCGGCCGCAAGATCGCCGACGGGCTGCCGGACCAGATCCGCCAGGACCCTGCGGTGATCAATGCATATCTGGGTGTGCCCGACGAGGCGGAGGCAGCGGACGGTGGCGCCGAGCAGGCCGCGGCCCCGCTGGCCGCCGGCGCGGAGGTGGACCCGGGCAAGCCCGGCGCACAACCGATTCCGGACGCGAGCAAGCCAATCCCGGTTCCGGACGTACCCGAAACCTCGTCCGATCAGCCCCTGCTGACGGTCGAGGACATGGTGGTCAATTACGGCAGAATCCAAGCCCTGCACGGTATCTCGCTGTCGGTCGGCCAGGGCGAGCTGGTGACCCTGCTGGGCGCCAATGGCGCGGGCAAGACCACCACCATGCGTGCCCTGTCCGGCCTGCTGCCGCTCACCCGCGGCCGCATCATGTTCCAGGGCCGCGACATCACCCGCATGAAGGCCCACGAGCGCGTCGTGGCGGGCCTGATCCAGGCCCCCGAGGGCCGCGGTGTCTTCCCCGGCATGACGGTCCAGGAAAACCTCGACATGGGTTGCCACGCACGACCGTTCAAGGCCAAGGCCGACTACACCCACACCCTGGACTGGGTCTACGAGCTGTTCCCGCGACTGCTCGAACGCCGGCGCCAGGTGGGCGGCACCCTCTCCGGCGGCGAGCAGCAGATGCTGGCCATCGGCCGCGCCCTCATGGCCCGCCCCCAGCTGCTGCTGCTGGACGAGCCGTCAATGGGCTTGGCCCCCATGGTGATCCAGCAGATCTTCCGCATCATCGCCGACATCAACGCCCAGGGCACCACGGTCCTGCTGGTCGAGCAGAACGCCCAGCAGGCGCTGACCCGCAGCGACCGCGCCTACATCCTGGAAACCGGCGAGGTCACCAAAACCGGCGGCGGCCGGGCCCTCCTGCACGACCCCGCCGTCAAATCCGCCTACCTCGGCGTCGGCTGACGCCCGGGCCCCGAAAAGCATTCGGGCCGGTCACCTTCCGGTGACCGGCCCGAAGCCTTCTGCAGGGGCGACAGGAATCGAACCTGCAACCTGCCGCTTTGGAGACGGCTGCTCTGCCAATTGAGCTACACCCCTTGGCGAGGGCATACGCTACCAGGTAGCCCGGCCGCGATGAAATCGGTTTTGCTGACCTGCGGCGACGGGCCGGGTATGCCCGCTGCCCACGGATGTCGGAGGGGATACCTAGACTCTGTCGGGTGACCCCTGCCTCTACTGATCAGCGTCCTGGTGTTGTGCCCGCATCTACGTCCGGGGAGCAGCCGACCCTGCTGCTGCTGGATGGGCATTCGCTGGCCTATCGCGCGTTCTACGCGCTGCCGGCGGAGAACTTCAAGACGCAGAGCGGGCAGACCACCAATGCCGTGTACGGGTTCACGGCGATGCTGATCAATCTGCTGCGGGACGAGAAGCCCACGCATGTGGCGGCGGCGTTCGACGTGAGCCGGAAGACCTTCCGGACCGAGGCGTTCCCCGAGTACAAGGCGAACCGGATCAGCACGCCCGACGAGTTCCGGGGCCAGGTGGAGACCACCCAGGAAGTGCTGGGGGCACTGGGGATTCCGGTGATGGCCATCGAGGGATACGAGGCGGACGATCTGATCGCCACCCTCACCACGCAGGCCGTGCCCGAGGGTTTCCGGGTGCTCATCGTCACCGGTGACCGCGATTCGCTGCAGCTGGTCAACGACAACGTCACCGTCCTCTACCCGAAGAAGGGCGTCTCCGAGCTGACCCGGTTCACCCCGGCGGCGGTCGAGGAGAAGTACGGTCTCACCCCGCAGCAGTATCCGGACTTCGCGGCGCTGCGCGGCGACCCGAGCGACAACCTGCCCGGTATCCCGGGCGTGGGGGAGAAGACCGCCGCCAAGTGGGTGCGCGAATACGGTGACCTGGCCACGCTGGTCGACCAGGTGGACAAGGTCAAGGGCAAGGTCGGAGACGCGTTGCGCGCCAACCTGTCCAGCGTCGTGCTCAACCGTCAGCTCACCGAGATGGTGAAGGACGTGCCGCTGCCCTACACCCCGGTGCAGCTGGCCGTGCAGCCGTGGGACCGGGAGAAGATCCACCGCCTGTTCGACGAGCTGGAGTTCCGCGTCCTGCGCGATCGTCTCTTCGACACCCTGGCCCCGGTGGAGCCGGAGGCCGAGGCCGGTTTCGAGATCAGCGGCAGCACCCTCGCGGCCGGTACGGTCGCGGACTGGTTGGCCGAGCACGCCGGAACCGGTGTGCGGCACGGTGTTTCCGTGGTCGGCACCGGTTCGCCGATCAACGGCGACACCCACGCCATCGCGCTGGCCGCCGCCGACGGCGAGGGCGCCTACATCGACGTGCACACCCTCACCCCGGAGGACGAGAAGGCGCTGGGCGCCTGGCTCGCCGACGCCGAGATCCCGAAGGCGTTGCACGAGGCCAAGACCGCCATGCACGCGCTGCGCGGCCGCGGCTGGCAGCTGGGCGGGCTCACCAACGACACCGCGCTGGCCGCCTACCTGATCCTGCCCGGACAGCGCACCTTCAACCTGGAGGACCTGTCGCTGCGCTACCTGAGCCGGGAGTTGCGCGTCGACAATGCCGGCGAGAGCCAGCTGTCGCTGCTCGACGACGAGGAGCAGGTCGACGCCGAGGTCGCCAATGCCCAGATGCTGCGCGCCCGTGCGGTTTCCGATCTCGCCGACGCCTTCGACACCGAACTCGAGCGCATCGAGTCCACCGCCCTGCTGCGCGATATGGAACTCCCGCTGCTGAGCGTGCTGGCCGATCTGGAGGCCGCGGGCATCGCCGTCGACACGGCCCAGCTGGAGGAGCTGCAGCGCGAGTTCGCCGACCGCGTCGCCGAGGCCGCCAACAATGCCTACGGCGTGATCGGCAGGCAGATCAACCTGGGCTCGCCGAAGCAGCTGCAGGTGGTGCTGTTCGACGAGCTCGATATGCCGAAGACCAAGCGCACCAAGACCGGCTACACCACCGACGCCGACGCGCTCGAGGGTCTCTACGAGAAGACCGGGCACTCGTTCCTGCAGCACCTGCTCGAGCACCGCGACGCCACCCGGCTGAAGGTGACCGTGGACGGCCTGCTCAAATCGGTCGCCGACGACGGCCGCATCCACACCACCTTCAATCAGACGGTCGCGGCCACGGGCCGGCTCTCCTCGACCGAGCCCAACCTGCAGAACATCCCGATCCGCACCGATATGGGCCGCCGGATCCGCGACACCTTCGTGGTGGGGACCGGGGCGGGCTCCGGCGGTGTCACCGCCTACGAGTCGCTGATGACCGCCGACTACAGCCAGATCGAAATGCGGATCATGGCCCACCTCTCCAAGGACGAGGGCCTGATCGAGGCCTTCAACTCCGGCGAGGACCTGCACAACTTCGTCGCCTCCAAGGCCTTCGACATCCCCATCTCCGAGGTGGAACCGGAACTGCGCCGCCGTATCAAGGCCATGTCGTACGGCCTGGCCTACGGCCTGTCCGCCTACGGCCTGTCCCAGCAGTTGAAGATCAGCGCCGACGAGGCCAAGGTCCAGATGGACATCTACTTCAACCGTTTCGGCGCCATCCGCGACTATCTGCGCGACGCCGTCGAGCAGGCCCGCAAGATCGGCTACACCGAGACCCTCTTCGGCCGCCGCCGCTATCTGCCGGATCTGGATTCCAGCAACCGGCAGCGTCGCGAGGCCGCCGAGCGGATGGCCCTGAACGCCCCGATCCAGGGCACGGCCGCCGACATCATCAAGGTCGCCATGATCGACACCCAGCAGGCGATCCGGGCGGCCGGGCTGAAGTCCCGGATGCTCTTGCAGATTCACGACGAACTCGTCTTCGAGGTCGCTCCCGGCGAGCGCGAGCAACTGGAATCGCTTGCGCGCGAGCACATGTCCCATGCCATCGAACTCTCGGTGCCGCTCGAGGTCTCGGTGGGCGTGGGCCGCAGCTGGGATTCGGCCGCGCACTAGGTGCAAGCGCGGCCCGGGCCGCTCGGGCGTTCGATACGTGACAACTGATTTCGCTGCGCCATGGGTAACTCGCCGGGTACGTCCAAAATTCGGGTACTGGTCTGACCGCGGGCACGGGTGCGCGACTCCGACGGCACACTGCCGTCCGCTGAAGTTTTCGGGGAGGCGGACCAGCCGTGAGCTGGGCGTGTTCACGTAGTGGATGTCTGCGGGCCCCATGGCGTTTGCTCGCACTCTTCCGCGGGCCGGTGTGGCGCCCGTCGCATATCCGGTGACCTGCGGCGAAGTTACTCATGGGTCGATTGCGAATATGGTTGCCATTGCGAGGATGCCCCCCTATGCTCGACCTCGTGCCGAATCCCGCCTACAGCCGCAGCGCAGCGCTCGAAGTCGCCGACCGCGACCGCGCCGCGCTCATTTCGCTCACCGCGAGTGTGGCTGGCGCGCGCGTACTCGTAGTTCTCCGCCGTAGCGGGGTCTGACTCGGACCGGCCCCTCGCTGCGGCCGAATGAACTTTTCTTGCTGGTCCCCTCTGTCACTTTCTTCGGAAGAAGTCGGGAAGACCTAGTTCAATGACCACCACCATTGATACCGCCACGTTCAACGCCGCTGCCCCCGCGAGTCTGCGGAGCGAGTGCATCGGCCTGACCCCCACCGAGTTCCATGCCCGGTACTGCGCCCCGACGGGCCCGGTCAAGCTCAGCGACTGGACCCCGATCGGCCACCGCGCCGGCACGGCCACCCTGGAAATCGCCGATCACCTGCGCACCGTCGTGGCGACGGGCAGCCCGGTGGCGGCGCTGACCTCGGCTCTCTACGACGAGGGCTACCCGGTGGAGATTCTCGCGTTCCACCAGCGCCGCACCGCGGACGGCATGGCCACCTTCGTCCAGTGCGAGTTCAACGGCCGCCGCGGCTGGGGCGCCGCCCTCGCCGACGATCCGGCCGAATCCACCATCCGCGCCATGATCGCCGGCATCAACCGGCTCGGTTCGCACTTCTGAGCGAAGCAGGAACCCTGCCCCGCTGCTGAGGCAGCGGGGCCGGATTGCGTGAGATGTCTCCTGAAAAGCCGTGAGATGTCTGCTGAAAAGACAAGCGCCGCAACTCCTTCCGGGGTTGCGGCGCTGAGTTCGCGGGGTGCGCGGGCCTACTTCGACTCTTGCTCGGCGATCTGCTTGCGGACCTCGTCCATGTCGAGGGCCTTCACCTGGGTGACCAGGTCCTCGAGGGCGGCCGGGGGCAGCGCGCCGGGCTGGGCGAAGACGAGCACGCCCTCGCGGAAGGCCATGATGGTCGGGATCGAGCGGATATTGGCGGCGGCGGCCAGGCCCTGCTGGTCTTCGGTGTCCACCTTGCCGTGCACCACGTCGGGATGCGTCTCCGACGACTTCTCGAAGGTCGGGGCGAAGCTGCGGCACGGGCCGCACCACGAGGCCCAGAAGTCGACGAGAACGACGTCGTTGCCGGTGACTACCTCGTCGAAGTTCTGCTCGGTCAGGGTCTGGGTGGCCATGGTTTCCTCTCGTATCGATGTCCCCCGGTCCAACACGGGGCCCACTGGTTATCTTCCCTGGGTGATCGGCCGGTCGGTCGTTCAGAGTCGTTCGGTCCCGGAGATGGGCCACTCCTCACGCTGGTCACCGTCCCATCGCCGGATGCCCTCTACGGTAGCCCGGAAGTCCTTGTCCCAGGCCACCGCGTCGAGCGCCGCCTCGAGTTGTCCCCGCCGCAGCCGCCGCGCGAGTGTGACGTGTGGCGTCCAGACGTCCGGGCGCACGTTGGCGGGAATGCCCGGGCACTCCTCGATGACGCGGAACAGCCTGTGCTGCAGGGTGATCAGTGCTGCGGAGGGCACCACGGCCCGGACCAGAATGGGCGTGCGTGCGCCGAACACCAGCAGTCCGCCCAGCCGGATGGGGAAGGGCCGAAACTCCTGGCGCGCCAAGACTTTATCGAGTCGCGGCCAGATCTCGGAGGCGACCGCGACGCTGATGTGCGGCCGGTGCTCGGGCCCGGGCGCGTGCAATCCGATTTCGCGCAGCAGCGCCCACTGCCGCCGCACCTCGGCCTCGGCCGTCACGTCGAGCACCAGTTCCACCGATTGCACCATGGTGTCCCGAACCTACGCCGAGATCTCGAAACATGCGCGGCCGTGTGCCGGAGCGTCACCGGCGCGGGGGTTGCGCGAGGATGGCTCCCATGAGCGACAGCGACACTCGAGTACGCCTGGGCCTGTTGGAGGGCGACGGCATCGGCCCGGAAATCGTGCGCGCCACCCGGGATGTGGTCGACGACGCCTTCCTGGCCACGGGTCTGCCGCCGGTGGAATGGGTGACGCTGCCGCTGGGACACGCGGCGATCGAGCAGTACGGCAACCCGGTACCCGCGCAGACCCTCGACGGGCTGGCCGAACTGGATGCCTGGATCATGGGCCCGCACGACAGCGCCTCCTACGCGCCCGAACACCGCACCGGCCTGCCGCCGGCGGGCGCGGTGCGGAAACGCTTCGGGCTCTACGCCAATATCCGCCCGGCCCGCACCCTCGAGGGCGTGCGCTCGGTCGCCCCGGACATGGATCTGCTGATTCTGCGCGAGAACACCGAGGGCCTCTACGCCGACCGCAATATGGCCGCCGGCTCCGGCGAATTCCAGCCGTCGCCGGATGTGGCGCTGGCCGTCGGCGTGTTCACCCGCCCGGCGATCGAGCGCATCGCGCACCTGAGTTTCGAGATCGCGGGTGAGCGCTCCAAGAAGGTGACCATCGTGCACAAGGCGAACGTGCTGCCCATGACCATGGGCATGTTCCGCGACGTCTGCTACGAGGTGGCTGCGCAGTATCCCGACATCGAGGTCGGCGACGAGCACGTCGACGCGGCGGCCGCGCATCTGGTCCGCGCGCCCCAGGACTACGACGTGATCGTCACCGAAAACCTCTTCGGCGACATCCTTTCCGATCTGGCGGGGGAGTTGAGCGGTTCGCTCGGCATGGCGGCGTCGGTGAACTGTTCGGACACGCAGATCATGGCGCAGGCCGTGCACGGCGCGGCCCCCACGCTGGCCGGGCACAATCGCGCGAATCCGGTGGCGCTGTTCAACTCCGCCGCGGGCATGTTGCGGTGGATGAGCCGGACCCCGCGCTACAGCGCCCTGCGGCGGGTGGGCGACCGGGTGGAACACGCGGTTGCGGAGACGTTGCGAGCCGGTGTTGCGACGTCCGATTTGGGTGGGCTAGCCTCTACCTCCGAATTCACCGAGCAGGTGCGCGCCCGGCTGCACCGCTGGTGAGCGCGCACTTCCGGGACCGGGCGTGTTCGGCCACGCGATGGCGTGTCGCCGATTAATGTTCGGTTACCGACCGACACGGACGGTGTCACTCGCTTACATTTCAAACGGCGGGCGACGCCCGGATGTCGCGCACCCGAACTGTGGAGGACTGCTGTGTCTGTTCGTAACTCTCTTCGCGGGCGTGTCCTGCGGGCCGCCGTCGTCGTCGCCGGCGGCGCCCTCGCACTGACCGCGTGTACCAGCAATTCCGAGTCCAGCGGCCCCGAGGTGGCCAAGGTCGAGGTGACCAAGGTCGACACCATCGCCGCCAAGGTGCCCGCCGACATCAAGTCCTCCGGCAAGCTGACCGTCGGTGTGAACGTGCCCTACCAGCCCAACGAGTACCGGGATCCGAGCAGCGGCAAGATCGTCGGCTTCGACGTCGACCTGATGGACGCGGTCGCCAAGGTGCTGGGCCTGTCGGCCGACTACAAGGAAGCCGACTTCGAGAAGATCATCCCCTCCATCGAGGCGGGCACCTTCAATCTCGGCATGTCCTCCTTCACCGACAACAAGGAGCGCGAGGCCACCGCCGACTTCGTCGACTACTTCTCCGCGGGCAGCCAGTGGGCCCAGCAGAAGGGCAAGCCGGTCGACCCGAACAATGCCTGCGGCAAGCGAGTCGCGGTGCAGCGCACCACCGTTCAGGACACCGACGAGATCCCGGCCAAGTCCAAGGCCTGCACCGATGCGGGCAAGCCGGAGATCCAGAAGGTCGCCTACGACGAGCAGTCCGCCGCCGCCAACGCGCTGGTGCAGGGTCAGGTCGACGCCATGTCCGCCGACTCCCCGGTGACCGCGTACGCCATCAAGCAGGCCAGCGACAAGATCGAGGCGGCCGGCAAGATCTTCGACTCCGCGCCCTACGGCTGGCCGGTCAAGAAGAGCTCGCCGCTCGCGCCGGTGCTGCAGGAGGCCGTGCAGTACCTGATGGACAACGGGCAGTACAAGAAGATCGCCGAGAACTGGGGTGTCCAGGAGGGCGCGATCACCAAGTCGGGCATCAACGGGGCGACGAGCTGAAGAACGATGTCGCAGGACGAGACCAATTCCGCAGCCTCGGCTGCGTCGGCGGTCGCGAGCACCGAGCCCGAGCCGATCAAAGCGATTCCGCTGCGACGGCCGGGCCGGTGGATCGCCGCCGGGATCATTCTGATTGCCCTGGCCCTGTTCGTGTGGGGTGCCAAGACCAACGAGGCGTACCACTGGGACACCTACTTCAAGTACCTGGGTGACAAGCGAATCGCCAAGGGCGCGTTGGTCACTCTGGAACTGACCGTGCTGGCCATGGTGATCGGTGTGGTGCTGGGCGTGTTGCTGGCGGTCATGCGGCTGTCTCCCAATCCGGTGCTGCGCTCGGTGGCGTGGGCGTATCTGTGGATCTTCCGCGGTACGCCGGTCTATGTGCAGCTGGTGTTCTGGGGTCTGTTCCCGTCGCTGTACAAGACCGTGACCGTGGGTGTGCCGTTCGGGCCGTCGCTGACGCACTTCGATGTGCAGCACTGGTCCGCGCCGTTCTTCTTCGCCATGATCGGCCTGGGTCTCAACGAGGCGGCCTATATGGCCGAAATCGTGCGCGCCGGGATCAATTCCGTGGGCGAGGGGCAGCGCGAGGCGTCGGTGGCGCTGGGCATGTCCTGGTCGCAGACCATGACCCGCACGGTGCTGCCGCAGGCCATGCGGGTGATCATCCCGCCCACCGGCAACGAGCTGATTTCCATGCTGAAGACCACCTCGCTGGTGACGGCCATCCCGCTCACCACCGACCTCTACGGCCGGGCCCGCGACATCTACAGCATCAACTTCCAGCCGATTCCGCTGCTGCTGGTGGCCGCCACGTGGTACCTGCTCATCACGAGCGTGCTCATGATCGGCCAGTACTACCTGGAGCGGTACTACTCGCGGGGTTCGTCTCGGCAGTTGACGGCAAAGCAGTTGCGCGCCTTGGCTCAGGCGCAGGTCGCCGGCGGAACGGGATAGGGGAACGCTGATATGTCCGAGGACTCGATGTCGTTCTCCAAGGATCCGATTCCGCTCGTCGAGGACGCGCTGGCGCCTTCGAGCGTGCCGATGGTGCGCGCCGACCGGGTCGCCAAGAACTTCGGTGCACTGAAGGTGCTCAAGGGCATCACGCTGGAGGTGAAGCGCGGCGAGGTGCTCTGCCTGATCGGTCCCTCCGGCTCCGGCAAGTCCACCTTCCTGCGCTGCATCAACCATCTCGAGCAGATCAATGCCGGACGGCTCTATGTGGACGGCGATCTGGTCGGCTACCGCGAGAAGAACGGCAAGCTCTACGAGCTGCACCCGCGCGATGCCGCCAAGCAGCGCCGCGACATCGGCATGGTCTTCCAGCACTTCAACCTGTTCCCGCACCGCACGGCGCTGGAGAACATCATCGAAGCGCCGACCCGGGTCAAGAAGCTCAAGCGGCCCGCCGCGGTCGCCCGGGCCCGGGAGCTGCTGGACCGGGTCGGGTTGGCGGACAAGGCCGATGCCTACCCCGCCCAGCTCTCCGGCGGTCAGCAGCAGCGCGTGGCCATCGCGCGTGCCCTGGCCATGGACCCCAAGCTCATGCTCTTCGACGAGCCCACCTCGGCGCTGGACCCTGAGCTCGTGGGCGAGGTCCTCGGCGTCATGCGAGAACTCGCGGCATCCGGCATGACCATGATCGTGGTGACCCATGAAATGGGCTTCGCCCGTGAGGTGGCCGATCAGCTGGTCTTCATGGACGGCGGTGTCGTCGTCGAAGCGGGCAACCCGCGTGAGGTGCTCGCCAACCCCCAGCACGACCGGACCAAGGCGTTCCTGTCGCGCATTCTGTAGGCGCACAACACGATCGGGGAGCTGTCCCGCCGGAGTTCACCCGAATTCCGCGCGGTGACAGCTCCCCGATGGCGTTATTTCCGAAGGAACTCCTCGATGGGGGCGGTCTGGCCGAGGATCGCGTGGCCGACGCCGGGGAGGACCAGGGTGGTCGCGTCCGGGATGGATTGCGTTGCGCGGCGCGCGGTGTCGGCCGACTTGAACATGGCGTCGTCTTCGCCGACGATCACCAGGACCGGCATCGTGAGGCTGCGCAGCTGGTCGTCGGTGAAGATCGGCAGCTTGCCCGTGCGCGGAGTGAAGTGCGTGAACGTGAGGGTCACGTCGTCCAGGATCTCCGCGTGGTCGGTCAGGTTCAGGCCGGTGACAATGGCCGCGGAGCGGCGCAGGTCGTGCTTGCTGAACAGGTGGTCGACCAGGTTCTTGAAGATCCAGCCGAAGCGCTGCTTGCCGATGCCGCCGGGGCACAGCAGGGCCAGCCTCGTGACGCGGTCGGGCCGGCGGACGGCATAGTCCAGCGCGATCCAGCCGCCCAGTGACATGCCGACGAAGCTCGCGGACGAAAGCTCAAGGCCCGCAAGGACATCGTCGAGCCACTGGGCGAGCGCCTCGGAGCCGAGGGCCGGCCGCGATTCGGCGCTGCCGCCGGGTTCGCCGGGCAGGTCGACCGCGTAGACCCGGAATTCCCGGGACCAGGAGGCGATATCGGCGCGCCAGGCGGAGTTGTTGGAGCCGGAGCCGTGCAGCAGGATCACCGGCGGGGCGTCCTGCGGGCCGGACGCGAGCACGAACGTATCGCCCTCGCGGGTCGCCAGGTGCAGCTGCTCGGCGGGAACCGGCCACTGCCGCAAGATGTCCCGGTAGCGAGCCTGGATGGCGGCGCGGCCGGCCTCGGATTTGTAGATCGCGTTCACGACGCGAGGACTCCTTCCATGTATTCGAGCAGCCGGGCGGTATCGCCCAGGCCGCCGACGAGAATGACCTTCAGGCGGGCGCGTTCGCGGTCGTGGAAGGTCTGGATCCGCAGGGGCTGCCCGTCCGGTCCCCGGGTCGCCGCCGCGCCGGTCAGCAGGGTGCTGACCCGGTCGGCGGTGCCGGGATCCACGGCGTCGACCTCGATGATGGTCGACGCTTCCGAATGCCGGTGCCGGGCAACCGATTCGCGCGGGCTGCGGGGCTCGGGCAGGCCGGTGAAGGCCGCGAGATCGGTGGCCGCGATGCGGTACTGCTTGCCGATGCGGGTGGCGGGTAGCTTCCCGTCGCGCACGTAGCCGCGGACGGTGCGGACGTGCAGGCCGAGGCGCTCGGCTACCTCGTCGACGGAGTACAGACGATCTGTCACGAAAACTACCTTAAACATCCCTATCTTCGATCGCAATGGGGAGGTTTAGGTAACTATGTGAGGAGACTTACGGTGGCCGCCAAATTAAACTACATTGTGTAGTAGATATTCGGTCGCACGGTGGGAGGCGGCGACGTGGGGTTCATGGCGGCAGCGGAGCATCCGGTCGAATCGGCGCGGTGGAGTTTCCTGCAATGGGCGGTCCTGGTGGTCGGAGCCGTCCACATCGTCTGGGCGATCGCGGGCTGGGTCGCCGAACCCAGCTTCGCCATGGGCGAGCACGCCCCGGCCACACCGGTGCTCGGCATGGACTACAACGGCTGGCACGGGCTCGCGGGACTGCTGCTGTTCACGCCCGCGCTGGTGGCCGCGCTGCGCAAGCGCTGGGCCGCCTGGTATTGCGTGATCGCCGCTGTCGGAGGCGGATTCGTGGTCGGCGTCTGGGCGCTGTTCGCGCACAGTGTGCTGATGTTCAGCTTCCCGAATTACCGCAGCGACGCCGTCGAGCACATCGTGACCGGTGTGGTGCTGCTGGTGCTGGTCGGTGTCCAGGCGATCCGGGACGGCGGCCTGCGGGCGGTGTTCGCGGCCGGGACGTGACGCTAGGGCTCGACGAGCATCGGCGCCGGATCCTTCCAGCGCGCCAACGCGATGCGGAGCTGTCCGAGTAGGACTTTCGCGGCCGGGCTCAGCGGCCGCTCGGTACTCCAGGCCAGGACCAGGCGGCCCCGCATCTCCGGATCGATCTCCAGGGTGCGCACCCCCGATTGGGCCGCCTCGTCAGCGGGGACGCGCGGGATGACGGCCACACCCAGCTCGTGCGCGGCCAGCCGGATGAGCAGTGGGGGAGCGGCGGCTTCGAACGCCACATCGGGGACGAGATCTGCTGCGGCGCAGGCATTGTCGAGCAGACCGCGCAGACCGGTGCCGCTCGGCAGGCAAATCAGGGGATGGGTGCACAGCTCGGCCAGCGTGATTCGTTCGCCGAAGCCCTCGGCCCCGGTCGCTACCGCCGCGACAATGGCGCTGTCGTAGACGGTTTCGGTGCCGATGCCCGGATCCAGGTCGCCGGAAACGCTGAGTACCCCGATATCCAGGTCACCACGGCGGACCGCTGCGTGCATGGATTCGGAGGTGTCCTCGGTCAGGGAGATGCCGATCTGCGGGTGGTCGCGATGGAAGTCGGCCAGCACCTGGGCGATGTCGATCTCCTCGCCCGCCGCGCCGGAGATCAGCCCGACCCGCACGTGCCCCCGCAGCAGACCGGTGAATTCGTCCACCGTGTGGGTGATGCGCTCGACCTGATCCAGGGCCGCCCGGGCCAGTGGCAGCACCGCCTCGCCGACCGGGGTGAGCGTGACCGAGCGGCTGGAACGGTCCAGCAGCGGTTGTCCCAGTTCGCGTTCCAGCTGCCGGATCTGCGCACTGAGCCCCGGCTGCGCCAGGTGCAGACGGGCCGCCGCCCGGGTGAAGTTGGCCTCCTCGGCGACCGTCACGAAGTACCGCAGCTGACGAAGTTCCATAACTGTTGATTCTAGCTACGAGAAAAACTATCTGTTGGAGTTCTTGATCGGAGCCGAGCAGAGTTGGTGACATGACGAAGACAGCGATCACCGAACTGCCCGCCACCACCGGCCCCGTCTTCCAGCCCGACGACTCCGGCTACGACGCCGAGATCGCCGGATTCCAAACCGCTTACACCCACCGTCCCGCCGTGGTCGTGGGTGCGGCCCACGCCGAGGACGTCCGCGCCGCCGTGGAATACGCGGCGCGCCACGGCCTTCCGGTCGCCGTGCAGAACACCGGCCACGGCCTGTCGGTCGCCACCGACGGCGGCGTGCTCATCACCACCCGCCGCATGACCGACATCCGCATCGACGCCGACGCCCGGACCGCCCGGGTGGCGGCGGGCGTCCAGGCCGGAGCCCTGATCGAGGCGGCCGCCGCGCACGGCCTCGCGCCGCTGAACGGCTCCTCGCTCTCGGTCGGCGTGGTCGGCTATACCCTGGGCGGCGGCATCGGCATCCTGGCCCGCGAATTCGGTTATGCCGCAGAGCATGTGCGCGGCATCGAGATCGTCACCGCCGACGGCCGGCTGCGCCGGCTGGAGCCCGGCGACGAGCTGTTCGGCGCGGTGCTCGGCACCGGCGGCAACTTCGGGGTGGTCACCGCACTGGAGCTGGCGCTGCTGCCGATCACCACCGTGTACGGCGGCCAGCTGCAATTCGACACCCCGCTGGTCGCACCCGCACTGGAAGCGTGGCGACTGTGGACCCGGGACGTGCCCGAGCAGATGACCTCGGCCATCACCATGATGACCTTCCCCGATATTCCGGCATTCCCGCCGCACCTGCGCGGCCGGTACGTCGCGACCATCAATATCGCGTTCACCGGTTCCGCCGAAGAGGGCGAGCGCCTGGTCGCCCCGCTGCGCGCGGTCGGCGCGCGGATGGCCGACGACCTGCGGGCCATGCCGTACACGGAAAGCCATGCCATCTACCGGGATCCGGAACACCCGCACGCCTACCTGGCCACCAACGCGCTGCTGTCCGACCTGCCCGCGGACGCCACCGACGCCTTCCTGGAGGCCGCCGGCCCCGAGTCGCCGGTGCCGGTGATCGCCGGTCTGCGCCACCTGGGCGGCGCGCTGGGCCGCCCGGGGCCGAACGGCATCGCCATGGACCACCGCGACGCCGAGTACATCGCCCGCGTTCTGACCATGCCGAACCCGGACAACGCGGACCAGATCGACGACCGGCTGTCGCTCACGCTGAAAACCCTTCAGCCTTGGACGCTGGGCCAGAACCTGAACTTCCTCTACGGCGGCGGCGATCGGGCCGATGAGGAGCAGACCCGGGCGGGATACAGCGCCGCCACCTACGACCGGCTGGCGGGTCTGAAGGCGAAGTACGACCCGGCAAACCTGTTCCGCAACAACCGCAATATTCGTCCACACTGACCGCGTCGGATCCACTCCCGCTCGTCCCGTCGCACCTGTCCGTGGCGGGGCGAGCCGCATTTCCGGGCTTGGCTCAGGCTCCCCTCCGCGCTATCGTCGTGATATCATTTCGATACTAGGAGAGTGTCATGGAGTTGCGTCGAGCCTTCCGGCTGAACGGATTCCTCATGCTGGGGGTTCTGATACTGCTGATCATCGCGATCGCCGTCGAGGCGCACACGCTGAACACCAGGGGCGGCGATGGCGGTTCGTCGGCCGTCCTGGGCGTGGCGCTGGCCGTCACGCTCCTGGCCGCGGTGCTGGCGGCGAGCGGGTTCATCGTGGTGAATCCCAACCAGGCCAAGGTGATCCAGTTCTTCGGCCAGTACATCGGCTCGGTCAGCGAATCCGGTTTCCACTGGGTCATCCCGCTGTCCAGCCGCCGCGGCATCTCGCTGCGGGTCCGGAACTTCGAGACGCAGAAGCTGAAGGTCAACGATCTGGACGGCAACCCGGTCGAGATCGCGGCCGTGGTCGTGTACCAGGTGGTCGACAGCTACAAGGCCGCCTTCGCCGTCGACGACTACGAGGACTTCGTCCGCACCCAGTCCGAGACCGCGGTCCGGCACCTGGCCACCACCCACCCGTACCAGTCCGACGACGCGAACACCGCCAGCCTGCGCGACGGGTCCGAGGTGGCCGGCGAGCTGACCACCGAACTGCGCGCCCGCACCGAACTGGCCGGCATCGAGATCATCGAGGCCCGCATCACCCACCTCGCCTACGCGCCGGAGATCGCCCAGGCCATGCTGGTCCGCCAGCAGGCCGCCCAGGTGGTCGCCGCCCGCAGCCGCATCGTCGAGGGTGCGGTCGGTATGGTCGGCATGGCCCTGGACCGACTGGCCGACCAGGGCGTGGTCGAACTCGATGAGGAGCGCAAGGCGGCAATGGTGTCCAACCTGCTGGTGGTCCTGTGCGGCGACCGCTCCGCCGCACCCGTCGTCAACGCCGGAACCCTCTACTCCTGATGGTCAAGCGCGAGCCGAAAAAGGTGCTGCTCCGGCTCGATCCGGCGGTCCACGAAGCCATCGCCAAGTGGGCCGCCGACGATCTCCGCAGCATCAACGCCCAAATCGAATTCGCGCTGCGCCTCGCCCTGAAACAGGTTGGGCGCGAACCGAAATAGTTACGACACCACGTTCGAACCGTCGACAAGACAGCCCCCGCCGAGCGGGACCGGCTGCGCCCTCAGTGCGGCTTCTCGGTGACGAAAATGGCTGTGCCGGGGAAGATTTCGCCGCGGAGGGGGCTCCACTGGCCCCACTCGCGGTCGAGCCACTCGGGCCAGTCGGGTTCGATGATGTCGGTGAGGATCAGGCCGGCGGCGACGATTTCGCGGACGCGGTCGCCGATGGTGCGGTGGTGTTCGACGTAGGTGGGTTCGCCGTCGGAGTCGAGTTCGACGTACGGGGTGCGGTCGAAATAGGGGATGGTGGCGCGCAGTCCCTCGGGGCCCGGGTCGTCGGGGAAGATCCAGCGCATGGGGTGGTTCACCGAGAAGACCCAGCGGCCACCCGGTTTCAGGACACGGTGGACCTCCCGCATCACCCGAGCGGAGTCCGCGACGAAGGGCACCGCGCCGAAAGCGGAGCAGGCCAGATCGAAGGACTCGTCGGCGAAGGGCAATTCCTCGGCGCCCGCCTGGATGAGCGGGACCCGGGGGCCGCCCGCGGCCATGGCGGCGAGACCGCGGTCGAGCATGGCGCGGGAGATGTCCAGCCCGACCGGGAGCGCGCCGTGCGAGGCGAGCCAGCGCGAGCAGGGGGCCGACCCGCAGCCGATCTCCAGGATCCGCTTGCCGACGATGTCCCCGAGCAGGTGCCAGTCACCCTCGTGCAATCCCTCCGGGCACCACACGAATTCGCCGGCGGGGGAGTCCACGCCGAGGAAGTCGGCATGGGTCTCGTGGTAGGCCGCGGCGTCGGCGTCCCACCACTTGCGGCTGGCGCGCTGACTGGATTGCGAGTCGACCTTGGTCCGGGTCACTCCCACCGTCCCGAGCAGGGTGTTGGCTTCGGCGTGCCGGGCATCGTCGGTGGTGACGGAGTGATCTTCGGACATGGGCTCACCCTATCGACCCGCGCGCCGGGACCCATGTTTGCTTGGTACAACACCTGTCGCGTACGCTGTTTTCCGCGAGTGTCTTCTGTACCCGGTTTCTCGAGACCGCGTAGAGCAGATAATCGTGCTGTGAGTCCGCATGCTTTTCAGGGCAGCGTTGTGCAGCGTCGCAGCGGTGTGCTGTGCATGACCAACGTTAGTTCCAACGCCTGCTGTTCGCAGCAATACCGAAAGTCCACATGTCCACTACCGACCACAATCCGTCCGGAGCCTCCCAACACATGCCCACCACTGTCACCTCGCCGCAGGTTGCCGTCAACGACATCGGCACTGCCGAGGACTTCCTCGCCGCCATCGACAAGACCATCAAGTACTTCAACGACGGCGACATCGTCGAAGGAACCATCGTCAAGGTCGATCGCGATGAGGTCCTTCTCGACATCGGTTACAAGACCGAAGGCGTGATCCCGTCTCGCGAACTGTCCATCAAGCACGATGTCGACCCGGCCGAGGTCGTTTCCGTGGGCGATGAGGTCGAGGCCCTCGTTCTCACCAAGGAGGACAAGGAAGGCCGCCTGATCCTGTCGAAGAAGCGCGCTCAGTACGAGCGGGCCTGGGGCACGATCGAGGAGCTCAAGGAGAAGGACGAGGCCGTCAAGGGCACCGTCATCGAGGTCGTCAAGGGCGGCCTGATCCTGGACATCGGTCTGCGCGGCTTCCTCCCGGCATCGCTGGTCGAGATGCGTCGCGTGCGCGACCTCCAGCCGTACGTCGGCAAGGAGATCGAGGCCAAGATCATCGAGCTCGACAAGAACCGCAACAACGTGGTTCTGTCGCGTCGCGCCTGGCTCGAGCAGACCCAGTCCGAGGTCCGCAGCGAGTTCCTGCACCAGCTGCAGAAGGGCCAGGTCCGCAAGGGTGTGGTCTCCTCCATCGTCAACTTCGGTGCCTTCGTGGACCTGGGTGGCGTGGACGGTCTGGTGCACGTCTCCGAGCTGTCCTGGAAGCACATCGACCACCCGTCCGAGGTTGTCGAGGTCGGCAACGAGGTCACCGTCGAGGTTCTCGACGTCGACCTGGACCGCGAGCGTGTCTCCCTGTCGCTCAAGGCGACCCAGGAAGACCCGTGGCGTCAGTTCGCCCGCACCCACGCGATCGGCCAGATCGTGCCGGGCAAGGTCACCAAGCTGGTTCCGTTCGGTGCGTTCGTGCGCGTCGAAGAGGGCATCGAGGGCCTGGTGCACATCTCCGAGCTGGCCGAGCGCCACGTCGAGGTCCCGGACCAGGTTGTGGCCGTCGGCGACGACGCCATGGTCAAGGTCATCGACATCGACCTCGAGCGTCGCCGGATCTCGCTGTCGCTGAAGCAGGCCAACGAGGACTACACCGCCGAGTTCGACCCGTCGAAGTACGGCATGGCCGACAGCTACGACGACCAGGGCAACTACATCTTCCCCGAGGGCTTCGACTCCGAGACCAACGAATGGCTCGAGGGCTTCGAGAAGCAGCGTGAGGAGTGGGAGACCCGGTACGCCGAGGCCGAGCGTCGCCACAAGATGCACACCGCTCAGATGGAGAAGATGGCCGCCGATGCCGCCGCCGAGGCTGCCAACGGTGGTCCGTCGAACTACTCCTCGGAGTCGGGTTCGCAGGCTGCGGCTTCGTCCTCCGAGCCGGCCGGTGGCTCGCTCGCGAGCGATGCCCAGCTGGCCGCGCTGCGTGAGAAGCTGTCGGGCAACGCCTGATTCGCTGACACGCGATAAGCGATAGTCGAAGGTCCCCGAGCCGATGGCTCGGGGACCTTCGCTATTCTCGGAAGTAACATGTCCGAATCCGCCATTGAGTCGACCCTGTCGCTCTGGGAGCGCCGCAAGATCGAGGCCATGGGCCGTATCCAGCGGGTAGCGCTGGAGCTGTTCGACGAGCACGGCTATCGGGAGGTCACCGTCGAGCGGGTGGCGGGTGCCGCGGGTGTGTCACCGAGTTCGATCTACCGGTATTTCGGGACCAAGGAGAATCTGGTCCTCTACGACGAGACCGATCCGGAGCTCCTGGAAATCGTGCGGACGGTCGGCGGCGGCGAAACCCTGGCTCCCCTCGACCTTTTGGCGGCCGCGCGGCCGCTCATCCCCGTACTCATCGACGAGATCGTGACCGATGAGGTCGAGTACCGGACGCGGCTGCGCATGGGCTATGTCCGGACCATTCCCGAGGTGAAACTCGGGCAGGCGCAGCAGATGCGGGAGCTCGAGGACCAGTTCCGGATCCTGCTCGCCGACCGTACCGGCCGCGACCGCAACGATGTGCAGATGCGGCTGGCCGCCGCGATCGCCATCTGGGGTTCCATGGCGGCGCTGGACCATTGGGCCGGAACGGGTTTCGCCGCGCGGCTGCGTGAGGTCTACCGCGAAGTCGTCGAATCCATCGTGGTCGCGCTGGAGGCCATGTTCCGCTGACGGCGCGAAGTCGGCAGCCACCAGTTCCAGCGGCCAAGCAGCCGCATGCAGGCCGGGACCAGGATCAGGCCGACGACCACCGCGTCGATAGCGACCGCGACCGCCAGGGCGAAGCCGATCTCCTTCAACTCCATGACATCCGCGCTCAGGAAACTGGCGAACACCGCGACCATGATGGCGGCCGCCGCGGTGATGGACCGGGCGGTCCGCTGCAGGTCCTCGGCGACGGCGGTGGCATTGTCGGGGGTGCGCTCCCAGGCCTCCCTCATACGCCGGATGAGGAAAACCTCGTAGTCCATGGACAATCCGAACAGGACGGCGAAGACCAGCATGGGCAGGAAGACCTGGAGGAAGCCGGCGCTGTGGAAACCCAGTACGGCTTGGCCGACACCGTGCAGGAAGACGGTGACCGTAATGCCCAGGGCCGCACCGGTGGCCAGCAGATTCAGCAGGATCGCCTCGAGTGCCGGCACGATCGAGCGGAAGGTCACCGTCAGGAAGACCAGCGAGGCGGTCAGGACCAGGGCGATGACCCAGGGGAAGCCACGTGAGATCAGCTGCGACACATCGGTGAACATCGCCGGCGTTCCACCCACCAGGACCTCGGCCGACTCGACAGTCGCTGCGCGAGAACGGATATCGGCGGTGAGCGTGCCGGCCGTCGTCGAGTCGAAGGCGTCCCTGGGGACGATGGTCGCCAGGCAGCGGCCATCGGCTTGCTGGGGGAGCACGGTGGCCACCCGGGGATCCCGGGCCAGATCGGTCACCAGGCGCAGCACCTCGGTGCGGCCGTCGGCCGACAGCGCGGTGTCACCGGGTCCGGCGGCGACGACCTGGATGGGGGAGAGCAGGCCGGGGCCGAAGTCGTTCTGTACCAGGCGAGTCGCCTGCCCGGTGGGCCGATCGCCCAGCGAGTTCAGGCCCAAGTCGATGCCGTAGCGGATACCCGCGATCGGCAGTGCCGCCCCGACCAGCAGCGCCATTCCGAGCAGGCCGAAGCCCGGCAATGAGGTGCAAGTCACTGTCAGAAATCCACGACTGGACCTACTACGGTTACGAATGGTTCGCTGAGCCGTCACTAATCGAAGGTTGGATGCGAACTGGACGGCCGACCGGGTAGGTTCGCCGCGTTCAATTCCTTTCACTCCTAGCGGGAAGGCACTACCGGAGTATGGGCGTGTTCGCCGGAATCAACAGGCGCGACTTTCTGGCGAAAGCCATGGCCACGGGCGGTGCGGCCTCGCTCGCCGCACTGGCCGGACCGATTATCGAGCGGGCCTACGCCGCGGATCCGGCCGGCATGGGCGGGCTCGGCGACATCGAGCACATCGTGCTGCTCATGCAGGAGAACCGGTCCTTCGACCACTACTTCGGCGCCATGTCCGGTGTGCGCGGCTTCGACGACCCGTCTCCGGCCTGGAACCAGTACGGGTACGCGCCCGGCGTCGGCCCGACCCCGGACGGCTTCCTCAACCCCTTCCGCCTCGACACCACCCGCGGCGCGACCCTCGACGGTGAGTGCATCAACGACCCGGACCACAGCTGGCCGGCCATGCACAAGGCGTGGAACAACGGCCGCAACGACGGCTGGATGCCCATGTCCATCGCCTCCGTCGGCGCCGGAAACGGCCCTGCCGCAATGGGTTACTACACCCAGGACGACATCCCGGTGCACTGGGACCTGGCCAATGCCTTCACCCTGTGCGATAACTACCACTGCTCGGTGCTCGGACCGACCGACCCCAACCGCCTGTACTGGGTCTCGGCGACCATCGATCCGGACGGCCTCAATGGCGGACCGCTGCTCGAGACCCCGACGCTGATTCCGCAGAACGCCTACAGCTGGCGCACCATGCCGGAGAACCTCTCCGAGGCGGGCGTCAGCTGGAAGATCTACAACAACCGCGACATCGGCCCGCTGTCCTCGGTGCTGCTGGACGGCATGATGGGCTGCTTCAAGCAGGCCGCCGACCCGAATTCCGAACTGGCGCGGCGCGGTAAGGCCCCGGAGTACCCGAAGGACTTCGCCGCCGACGTGGCCGCCGGTACCCTCCCCTCGGTCTCCTGGGTGATCCCGCCGCTGCTGAACTGCGAACACCCTGCGCTGCCACCGGCTTTCGGTGCGGTCGGGATCATGCAGGTGCTCGACATCCTGACCTCCAACCCGGCGGTGTGGGAGAAGACCGCGCTCATCGTGTCCTATGACGAGAACGGCGGCTTCTTCGACCACGTGACCCCGCCGACCGCGCCCGCCGGCACGCCGGGTGAGTTCGTCACGGTGCCGACGGACAAGAAGTTCGAGGGCATCACCGGTCCGATCGGCCTCGGCTACCGCGTGCCGTGCTTTGTGATCTCGCCCTACAGCCGCGGCGGCCTGGTGGCCTCGGAGACCTTCGATCACACCTCGCAGCTGCGCCTGATCGAGCGCCGCTTCGGGGTCGACGTGCCCAACCTGACCGCGTGGCGGCGGAGCGTGACCGGCGATATGACCTCGGCCTTCGACTTCGCCTCGGCCCCGGACGCCACGAAACCCGCGTTCGCTCCGGCGAATCGGAAGGTCGACGCCGCCGTGGCGCAGTGCGGGCCGAACATCGCCCTGGGCACCGCGACCGTCGGCACGCCCTATCCGGTGCCGCCGAACTCCATGCCCAAGCAGGACCCCGGCACACGGCGTCGGCCCAGCGGAATCGTGTAAGAGTTCCGGTGCCGCCGGGTGAGCGGTCCGGCGGCACCGGGTGGCCCGCGCACAACGGCACCGTGCGACACGCACGCAAAAGAGTGGCTCGGTCCGAATCGGACCGGGCCACTGTGTGTTTCGGGGGAGCGGATCAACTCGGTCGGCGGATCGGCCGGCCGCGCCGGATCAGCCGGCGGTGGCGGGTACCCAGCGCCGCACGACGCGAGTCTCGGGCGACCGTTTTCGCTGGGCCGCGACGCTGTGCCGGGCCGGGTTGAGCAGTGTGCTCAGCCAGGAGCGACGGTGCTCGACGAGAGCGGCTGCGATGGCGGGGATCTCGATGCAATGCACGGTGCCCGCCAGGCCCAGACGGTGGCGACCCGTCCGGAGTTTTTTGGTGCCCACTGATGTTCCTTCTCTTGCGTGTTACCGGCCTAAGATCGCCTGCGGCGAACCATAGCCGAACAAAAGTGTGCGTCACCGAATATTGCGCGACATTCGCCCCGGCGTGTCGGAATCTTGCCGACAAACGGTCCGTATTCTCCGAAAAAGTTGCGAAACGGTCTCATGGGTGTCACGGAATGGCCAAGCACTGCACTTGCAGGTGAAACCGCAGACCGGAGGGGGTAACCCTGATGGGCGCGATGACCGGCGCTGATGCGAGACTGAACGAATGTTGCGAATCGGTCTCACCGGAGGCATGGGCGCGGGCAAATCCACCGTGGCCCGCATTCTCACCGAGCGCGGAGCCGTGCTGGTGGACAGTGACGTCATCGCCCGCGAGGTGGTCGCGCCCGGCACCGAGGGGCTGGCCGCCCTGGTCGAGGCCTTCGGCGCGGACATCCTCGCCGCCGACGGCAGCCTCGACCGACCGGCCCTGGCCGCCAAGGCCTTCGCTTCGGACGAGGCCCGCGCCACCCTCAACGGCATCACCCACCCGCTGGTCGGCAAGCGCACCGCCGCGCTCATCGACGCCGCCCCCGCGGACGGCATTGTGGTGCAGGACATTCCGCTGCTGGTCGAGAACGGCCTCGCGCCCTTCATGAACCTGGTGGTCATCGTGGACGCCGCCGAGGAGACCCGGCTGCGCCGCCTGGTGGAGTTCCGCGGCATCGACGAGGCCGATGCCCGCGCCCGCATCGCGGCTCAGGCCACCGACGCCCAGCGCCGGGCCGTGGCCGACGTGCTGCTCGACAACAATGGCGCGACCGGCGTCATCGATGCCGAGGTGCACCGGCTGTGGGACGAGCGCCTGGTTCCCTTCGAACGCAACCTGCGCACCCGCACGCCCGCGGCCCGGCCGGAACTGCCCGTGGCGGAGGCGGATCCGGAGTGGCCCGCGCAGGCTCGGCGGGTGATCGCGCGGCTCGCCGTGGCGTGCGGCGCGGACGCGCGAAGCATCGAACACGTCGGGCCGACCTCGGTGGCGGGCAAACCGGCCGCCGATGTCCTCGACATCCGGATCACGGTCGCCGATGGCGCCGCCGTGGACGGCCTGCGGGATCGCCTGACGGACATCGGTTTCCCGCCGGTCGCCGCGGGGGACGCGCTGCTCGCCGCGTCGGGTGTGGATCTTGCGGCGGGCGAACGGCTGCACGCGAACGCCGACCCGGGCCGCCCGGTCAATCTGATCCTCGGCGTCTGACCCGTCCGGCGGAGCCGCCTCGACGGTTGAGGGGCCGTCTGCACCCCTCGGTGGACGGCCCCTCTGTCTCCGGTCTACATCCAGGTCAGCGTGATGCCCTTGGACGCCAGCCAGGCCTCGAAACTGTGGCCGTGCGCGGCGATTCCGTCGATGGTCGAGGTGGCCGACTCGATGGCCTGCTGAGCCTCGGACAGGGTGACATAGCCGGCGGCGTGCGCGGCGAGCAGCTCGTCCACGTCGAGCAGCTCGACCTCGCGGCCCTGGCGGACCACCAGATCCAGGTAGTGGTCGACGGACTTCCACTGCTTCGGGCCGACCTGCGCGAACTCGCCGATGTCGATGTAGTAGTCCTGGTCGCGCCGGTGCGCGGGGGTGAAGTGGAACACGGTGGCGCGGATGGACACCGTTGGCAGCAGCCAGGATTCGATGTAGTGGAACTCGGGATGGTCGGAGGTGCGGGCCATGTACATCCCCCATGGCTCGACCTGGTACCGCTCCACCTGCCGCACGAAACCCTTGGGATCGATATTGGTGAGCTCGTCGATATTGAAGTACTCCACCTTGGGTCGGTGCAGATCTACCGCGGGTGCCCGAGTCATGCCATTCAGCATCGCGTGTCGGGCGGCGGTCGTCCAGGGGAGCGGATGCCGCGTCGCCGGCAGATTGCTGGAATCCGGCGCCGACCGGGTCGAATTTTCCGAAAACGCGATCTGAAGCGGTCGTGTTTCGCTAATGTGCGGCTGCGCCGTTTCGTCGCGCACGACACTCGCCGCGCCTGGGCGGGTGCCTCAACCCAAGGGAAGTACTGCATGAACGCACACACAACCCGTGCTCGCCGGGTCGGCATGGGATTGACGACCTTCGGCGCGGTGGCCGGGACCGTCGTCCTGGTCGCTCCGCAGGCCGGTGCCTGGCCGTCGAATCTGGAGGTCTCGGGCTCCACCCACAATGTCGGCTGCTCCTACACGCTCACCGCGAGCGTCGAGGTCGACCGCCTGACCTCGGTGTCGTTCACCGACAATGGCGTCGAGCTGACGGGCAGCCCGGTGTCGCCCTCGTTGCTGAGCAACAAGGTCACCATCAACTGGACCCCGAGCGCCGCCGGTTCGCACGAGCTGAAGGCCACTCAGACCCTCATCTCGAAGTCGATCACCGTGCAGGTGGATCCGGCCAGCAGCTTCGGTAGCTTCGGCTGCGGCCTCAACGGACTGCTGCCGAGCCTGTCCGGCTAGTCGGAGGACGGACAGACCCGTTCGAACCCGCCCGGTCCGTGCCGCACGGACCGGGCGGGTTCGTCTCTACAGCCAGCTGAGCGTGATGCCCTGGCCGGCCAGCCAGCGGTCGACATCGTGACCGCAGCCGGCGATGCCGTCCACCACGGCGGTGGCCCGCTCGATGGCGAGATGGGTGCGCGCGGTGTCGAAATGCCCTGCGGCATGGGCGCTCAGCAGCTGGTCGATGCCGACCAGCTCGGGAGCCTGGCCCCGGCGCGCCACCACGTGCAGGTAGTGACTCTCGGCCCGCCACTTCTTGGCCTCGCACGGGCCGTACTCGCCGATGTCGAGGTAGTAGGTCTGGCTGCGATCATGGCCGGGCCGCAGGTGGTAGACCGTGGCGCGCAGCGTGAGCTCGGGCAGCAGCCAGGACTCGATGTAGTGGAAACGTGGATTGTCCACTGTCCGTTCGACATACAGACCGAACGGTTCTGCATGTAAACGCTCCACGGGGTGGAGAAACCCGCGATAATCGGTCCACGACAGATCCGCGAGATTGAAGTATTCGAGTCTTGGGCGATGCGGAGACACCGGAGGAGTGTTGCCGATCGCGTCGTAGGGGTGTGCGCCATTGGTGGAATTCCGCTGTGGCGTATGCAGACCGGTCATCGCCCTGCCTCTTCTCGAATCGTGCGACCAGCGAGCTCAGAGTACACCCGGGAACCGCGATTCAAACCGTAGCGAACCGACTGAGATCTACGCGACATCGACGGCACGAAAACCCTTGGGGTAATGGTCAATTCGGACATTTACCGATGGTTTACGAAACCGTGTGCGTGCCATGGGGAATCGACAGCGGCGACTTTGCCGACACGGAGCTGGACCCCGGCAACCGTGCCCGAAGCGACGACTGATTTCGTGAGGCGAGGGTAACTCGCCGGGGACGACCAGAACCGGTTCGGCACCCAACCGCCGGCACGGGTTTGCCACTGTCAACGGCTCTCAGCCGTCCGCTGAAGACCCGGGGAGGCGGAATTGCGAGGCGGAACTGTCGGTGGGGGGTCCTAGGCTGGGGTCATGGCGTTTGCAACCGAGATCCCGGACGACCTGCCGCTGGCTCATTCCGAGCACCGGCCCATCAGCGACGTCGAGCGCGTCGACGGGCAGTTCCAGGTCGTCAGCGAGCATCGGCCGGCCGGTGACCAGCCCGCCGCCATCGAGGAGCTCGAGCGGCGCATCCGGGGCGGCGAGAAGGATGTGGTGCTGCTGGGCGCCACCGGTACCGGTAAGTCCGCCACCACGGCCTGGCTGATCGAGCGGTTGCAGCGGCCCACGCTGGTCATGGCGCCGAACAAGACCCTGGCCGCGCAGCTGGCCAACGAGCTGCGCGAGATGCTGCCGAACAACGCGGTCGAGTACTTCGTCTCGTACTACGACTACTACCAGCCCGAGGCCTACATCGCGCAGACCGACACCTATATCGAGAAGGACAGCTCGATCAACGACGATGTCGAGCGGCTGCGGCACTCGGCCACGTCGAGCCTGCTCTCTCGACGGGATGTGGTGGTGGTGGCGTCGGTGTCGTGCATCTACGGCCTCGGCACACCGCAGTCGTATCTGGATCGGTCGGTACAGCTGGAGGTCGGCACCGAGATCGATCGCGATCGGCTGCTGCGCCTGCTGGTGGATGTGCAATACACCCGCAATGACATGTCGTTCACCCGCGGCAGTTTCCGGGTGCGCGGCGACACCGTCGAAATCATTCCCTCCTACGAGGAATTGGCGGTGCGCATCGAATTCTTCGGGGACGAAATCGAGGCGCTCTATTATCTGCATCCGCTCACCGGTGATGTGGTGCGTCAGGTGGATATGGTCCGGATTTTCCCGGCCACCCACTATGTGGCGGGTCCGGAACGCATGGAGCGGGCCGTGCGGGATATCGAAGCGGAGCTCGACGAGCGGCTCGCGGATTTGGAGAAGCAGGGCAAATTGCTGGAGGCGCAACGACTTCGGATGCGCACCCAGTACGACCTGGAGATGATCAAGCAGGTCGGTTTCTGCTCCGGCATCGAGAATTATTCGCGGCATATCGACGGCCGTGCCGCCGGAACCGCGCCGGCCACGCTGCTGGATTACTTCCCCGAGGATTTCCTGCTCGTCATCGACGAATCGCATGTGACCGTGCCGCAGATCGGCGGCATGTACGAGGGCGATATGTCGCGCAAGCGGAACCTGGTGGAGTACGGCTTCCGGCTGCCGTCGGCGGTGGACAACCGGCCGCTCACCTGGGAGGAGTTCGCTGATCGGATCGGGCAGGCGGTGTACCTGTCGGCCACGCCCGGCCCGTACGAATTGGGCCAGACCGGCGGCGAATTCGTCGAACAGGTCATTCGGCCCACCGGCCTGGTGGATCCGCAGGTGGTGGTCAAGCCGACCAAGGGGCAGATCGACGATCTGGTGCACGAGATCCGGCTGCGCACCGAGCGTGACGAGCGCGTGCTGGTCACCACGCTGACCAAGAAGATGGCCGAGGATCTCACGGACTATCTGCTGGGACTCGGTGTGCGCGTGCGCTATCTGCACTCGGAGATCGACACCCTGCGCCGCGTCGAATTGCTGCGGCAACTGCGGCTGGGTGAATACGACGTACTGGTCGGCATCAACCTGCTGCGGGAGGGTCTGGACCTGCCCGAGGTCTCGCTGGTGGCGATTCTCGATGCCGACAAGGAAGGCTTCCTGCGTTCGGGCACCAGCCTCATCCAGACGATCGGCCGTGCGGCGCGCAATGTCTCGGGCGAGGTCCACATGTACGCGGACAAGATCACCGACTCCATGCGCCACGCCATCGACGAGACCGAACGCCGTCGCGCCAAGCAGATCGCCTACAACGAAGAGCGCGGCATCGATCCGAAACCGTTGCGCAAGAAGATCGCCGACATTCTCGACCAGGTGTATCGCGAGGCCGACGAGACCGAGGTCGAGGTAGGCGGCTCGGGCCGCAATGTCAGCCGCGGCCGCCGCGCCCAGGGCGAGCCCGGCCGGGCGGTGAGTGCCGGTGTCTACGAGGGCCGCGACGTGAAGAACATGCCGCGCGCCGAACTGGCCGATCTCATCAAGGACATGACCGCGCAGATGATGAACGCGGCCCGTGAGCTGCAGTTCGAGCTGGCCGGCCGCCTCCGCGACGAGATCGCCGATCTGAAGAAGGAACTACGCGGCATGGATGCCGCTGGCCTCTCGTGAGAGAAAGCCTGCGGCGCAAGGACCTTCGGCCGGCAGGTGGCGGGCCGACCGTGCGACAGACGGCAGTGCCCCTTGTCATGACCACATGCTCTCGGCCGGGATTCACGGCAAATCGGTTGGATTCCAGCCGAACGCACGCGCGGATGACGGACGAGGCTCCGCGCCCGGCAGATGGTCTGCCGGGCGGGGGAGTCGCGTTGTCAGGCCTGCTGGGCCATCCACTCGTTTACGCGGCGTTCGGCCTCTTCTCGGGAGACGTCTTCAACTCGCGTCATCACGATCCAGCGGTGGCCGAACGGATCCATGACCCGGCCGAAGCGGTCGCCGGTGACGAAGGTGGCGGGTTCGGCGACGAAGCGGGCGCCGTTCTCGGCGGCCAGCTTCGAGACGGCGTCCACGTCGGGGCAGTAGTGGACGACGCTGGTGTGGACCCAGTCGTCGGCGGGGGCGCGCAGGCCCTCGTCGGGAATGGGCATGCCGACCTGGATGGTGGAGTCGCCGATGAGGAGTTCGGCGTGCGCGGCCTGGCCGTCGGGAAGATCGTTGCGGCTCAGCACCTTCGCGCCGAAGACGGCGGAGTAGAACTCGATGGCCGCATTGGCGTCCGGGACGGCCAGGAAGCAGGTGATGGAGTGGTAGCCCTCGGGGATCGGATTCACTGCGTTGCTCATGCGCACTACTCTCGCCGCCGCGGCGGCGATGGTCTTGTAAGAAAGCGACAGGCGCGATGAACAGTGGAAACACTGCCGAAGGAGTCGGTGGAAGCACTGCCGGAGGCCGGTTCTCGCCGCAGCCGGTGCCGCCGCCGGAGACCGCCAAGGGCATTCTGCGGCCCCGCCAGCAGAACCAGGCCAACAATCACTCCCGGCTGCCCGCGAGCCCCCGGGTGTCCCGCTATGTCGAGTGGTACTGGGCGGTGCGCTGGGATCGCCGGGGACAGCCGCCCTTCCAGGCCGAGGTGTTGTCGTACCCCTGCGTGAACCTCACCTTCGAGCACACCCACGAGCGCGCCGGCGCCTTCGTCACCGGCGTGTGGACCACCAAGTATGTGCGTGAATTGGCCGGGGAGGGAGAGACTTTCGGGGTCAAGTTCCGGGCCGGCGGCTTCGGCGCGTTCACGGGCCTGGACGTCGGGGCACTCAGTGATACCTCGGTCCCGGCAACCGATATCTTCCCGGCGGCCGACACCCTCTCCGAGGCCGTGCTCGCGACCGCCGATGCCGAACGCCGCCGGGACCTGATCGAGGATTTCCTGGTCGGAGTCCGGCGCGAGGAGGCCGGTGGGGGCGACGACACCGCTTACCGCCAGGTACTGGCGATCATCGAGGCCATGGAGCATGATCGCGATCTGACCCGGGTCGACCAGGTCACCGAGCGTTTCGGCATTCCCGTCCGCACCCTGCAGCGGCTGTTCCGCCGCTATGTCGGTGCGGGCCCGAAGTGGGTGCTGCGCCGCTATCGCCTCCAGGACGGCGCACATCTGCTGGCCGAGGGCCGCACCTCGGACCTGGCCGCGCTGGCCGTCGAGCTCGGCTACTTCGATCAGGCGCACTTCTCCAACGAGTTCGCCAAGGAGATCGGACTGCCTCCGCTCGAATATGCCCGTATCTCGCTACCATCCTGACAACTGCTGGTCCGGGAATAATGTCAGTACCCCAGAAGTTGGTTGCCATGTCATCCAATGGCGTATCGATCATCGAAGGAGCGGGCCATGGACGTGCTGGTATTGATCGGACGGATCCTGTTCGCACTGCTGTTCCTCGGCTCGGGCTTCGGGCATGTCGCGCAGCGCAAGACGATGGTGCAGTACGCGCAGTTCAAGGGGGTGCCCATGGCCGAGTTGGCGGTGCCCGCATCGGGTGTCCTGCTGCTGGCCGGCGGACTGAGCGTGCTGCTGGGCGTCTGGGCCGACCTGGGCACGCTGCTGCTGCTGGTCTTCCTGGTGCCGACCGCCCTCCTCATGCACCCCTTCTGGAAGGAGACCGACGCGGAGGCCAAGCAGACCGAGATGGTGCACTTCAACAAGGACATCGCGCTCGCGGGCGCGGCGCTGATGCTGTTCGCCTTCTTCGCCCACACCGGCGGGGATCTCGGATTGACGCTCACCGGACCGCTTTTCAGCCTCTGATCGGATCGGGCGCGTTAGTATTGCGCGTCATTGATCGGCCGGAGGGAAGAGGATCGCATGTCCGTCCTCAGCGCGATTCTCGGCTGGTTGTGGGCCGAATATCGTGAGCTGTGAGGCAAGGCCAAGTCACTGTTTCGCGGGCCGTTCGTTGTGCGATGTCACAATGAACGGCCCGCGGCCGGTCCGGGGGATATCGGGTCTGTGACGAATCTCCCAGGGAGGCAACACCGTTGGCATTTTGTGGGCCACATCGCGGCGCTTGGGAAATTCGCTGGTAGCCCGGGCTGTCTTCGCGGCGGGAACCGGAATGTGTCCGGGCCCGATCACGCCACGGAAGTGTGATGTGTTGCGATATCGAATATTTCCGCCGGTTATGCCGCTATTGTCAGGCGAAGTTGCCGCGGTGAAAACCCCACTGTCGAGGATTCCGCGGCCCCGACCCTTGTACTTGGAGGAGAAATGACCGCCTACCGGACGATCGTCGTCGGTACCGATGGCTCGGACTCGTCGTACGTCGCCGTCGAGCGGGCCGCGGCTCTGGCCGGCGACGAGGGCGCCACGCTGTACATCGCCTGTGCGTACTTCCCGACCGACGACCGCGATGTGGCCGCGGCCGCGGACGTGCTGAAGGACGAGGCCTACCAGGTGCGCGGCTCCGCGCCGACCAGCGAGATCCTGCGGGTCGCGCGGGACAAGGCCGTCGCCGTCGGCGCGGTGAACGTGGTGGAGAAGGCCGTCGTCGGCGAGCCCGTCGAGTCGCTGCTGGACCTGGTGAAGGAGGTGGAGGCCGACCTGCTCGTCGTCGGTAACCGCGGCCTCAACACCCTGGCCGGCCGCTTGCTCGGCTCGGTGCCGTCGGACGTGGCCCGCAAGTCCCGCTGCGATGTGCTGATCGTGCACACCGTGCGCTGAGCGAACCCTGGTTCCAGCGAAGCGGCCGAGCCCCATGTGGGCTCGGCCGCTTCGCTGTTCGGGTCCTGTCAGCGCAACCGGCGCAGGACCTCCGGCAGGTCCGCGGAATGCACGACCGCCAGACGCTGGGTGGCGCGGGTGAGCGCCACGTACAGGTCGTTGAGGCCACGCGGCGATTCGTCCAGGATCCGGTGCGGTTCAGCCAGGATGACCGCGTCGAACTCCAGGCCCTTCACGTCGTGGACGGTGAGCACGCGCACCGAATCATCGGTCAGGTGAGCGAGTTCCGGGGCCAGGTCGTGCGGCACGATGACCACGGTGGTGCCGGGATGCTCGGCCTCCGCGGCGACGAGCCGCTTGATCTCGTCGGCGAGCTCGGGGGCCGCCACCCGGGTCGCGGTGGGCTCGAAGCCGGAGTCGCGGACCGAGCGCGGCGCGGGCGCGGCCGGGTCGATGGCGGTCAGCACGTCCGCCGCCACCGCCATGATCTCCGATGGGGTGCGGTAGTTGACCGTCAGCTCGGTGAGCTTCCAGCGTTTGGCCACATAGGGTTCCAGCACCTGCTGCCACGACGAGGCGCCCGCCGGGTCGCCGGTCTGGGCCACGTCGCCGACGGCGGTGATCCAGCGATTCGGGATGCGGCGCATGACCATTCGCCACGCCATGGCCGAAAGCTCCTGCGCCTCATCCACGATGACGTGGCCGTAGGTCCAGGTGCGGTCGCCGGCGGCGCGTTCGGCGGTGGTCTGCCGGGTGCGCACCTGCTGGCGTTCGGCCAGCTGGGAGGCGTCGATGAGGTCGTAGGCCATGAGCAGCTCGGGATCCAGGTCGTCCTCGAGATCCTGGGGCGCGGAACCGGTGAGGATGTCGAGCGCGTCCTGGGCCTCGGCCAATTGGGCGCGCCAGCGGCGGCGGGAGCGCTCGCGCTCCTCGCTGTCGTCGATGCCGAGCAGTTCGGCCAGCTCGTCCAGCAGGGGCGCGTCCGCGTCGCTGAACTCGCCGCTGTCGGAGCGGTACAGCTCGGCCCGGTCGGCGTGGCTCAGCTGTCCGGCGGCATCGGCCAGGCGCTTGGGGTCGGCCCACAGCCCGCCCAGCACCTCCTGCGGGGTGAGGATGGGCCACAGTCCGGCGATGGCGCGCTGGATCTCGGGATCGGCCCGCATCTCGTCGCGGATCTCGGTGAGATCGGTCTGGCTCAACAGGTTTCGCCCGCCCAGCGGGTTCGAGCCGATGGCGGCGGCCAGCTGATCGGTGAGCGCGTCGACGACGGCGGCGGCGAAGACGGGCCGGGCCAGGTTGTGCGGGCGGCGCGAGGAGCGGGCGCGGCCGCGGGCCTTGGTGGCGATCTTGCGGTCCAGCTCCAGCTGGTGGCCGTCGAAGTAGAGCTGGATCGGCTCCCGCGGCACCTCCTGCCAGTCCCGCACCCCCTTCTTGAGCACCTCGAGCATGTCGAGCGAGCCCTTGAGCTCCCCGGCGCGCAGCGAATCCTCCAGTGTCGCTTGCACTCCCGGGTACAGGTTGCCGACGGTGGACAGCAGCACGCCGGTCTCACCCAGCGAGGGCAGCACCTGGCCGATGTAATCCAGGAACGTGGAGTTCGGGCCGATGATGAGCACGCCGGCCTTGTCCAGCTGCTGCCGGTAGGTGTACAGCAGGTAGGCCGCGCGGTGCAGTGCCACCGCGGTCTTGCCGGTGCCGGGCCCGCCCTGCACCACCAGCACGCTCTTGTGCTCGGAGCGGATGATGGCGTCCTGCTCGCTCTGAATGGTCTCGACGATGTCGTTCATGTGCCCGGTGCGGGCGGCATTGAGCGCGGCCAGCAGCGCGCTCTCGCTGCCCACGCCGCCGTCGCCGCCGACCACCCCGGCGCGCTGCGCGGCATCCAGGTCCAGGTACTCGTCATTGACCCCGGTGACCGTGCGGTTGCGTGAGCGGATGTGCCGCCGCCGGGTCACGCCGTCGGGCGCGGCGGTGGTGGCGAGGTAGAAGGGCCGGGCCATGGGGGCGCGCCAATCCAGCAGCAGCGTTTCGTAGTCGGCGCTCTCGTCGAGGATGCCGATGCGCCCGATGTAGCGGTGCTCACTGTCACCGTTCTCGGCGATGTCGATGCGGCCGAAGCACAGGCCGTGTTCGGCGGCGTCGTACTTGGCCAGGTCCTCGGAGTAGAGCTGGGTGAACGACTCGCGCTCACTCCGGGCCTGCGGCGTGCCGCCGGTCTCCAGCAGCACGGTGCGCAGCCGCCGCTGGGCGTAGGCGCGCATGCCGTCGAGCTGTTCGTAGAGCTTCGTGAGGTACTGCTGCTCGCGCTCCAGGTCCGGGGAAGCCGCGTTAGCGGAATCGGACACGGAACGCTCCTCGGTGAGGTCGGGCAAAACGGAACTCCTTGTTCACCACGTCCGCCGTGTTGGGTACGGGGCGCGAAGCATCGAGAACAGAGTTGTCGAGTCTAGTTCGCGATTCCCTCGCGCGCCGTACCGCCAGGTGACAAGCCCCGAAACTGCCGGGTTCAGGAGGCGTGGGTGCTGTCGCTGCGGCGTCCGAGGGTTCCGTTCTGATGGTTGGGCGGCTTGGCCCGGTACATGGCCACGTCGGCATCGTGGAGGACGGCCTCCGGGGTGCGATTGTCGCCCGCGCACAGGTCCGTCACCCCGATCGAGGCGTCGACCTGGATGCGGTGCCCGCGGGCGATGATCGGCTCGGCCATCGTCTGGCGCAGCCGCGCGATGAGCGTGTCGATATCGTCGCCCAGCGTGCGGCCGGACAGCAGCACGAGGAATTCGTCACCGCCGATCCGGCCCACGATGTCCTCGGAGCGCAGCCCGCGCTGCAGTCGCTGCGCCACGATCTGCAGCACGGTATCGCCGATGGCGTGCCCGAGGGTGTCGTTGATGGCCTTGAACCCGTCCAGGTCGATGAACAGCACGCTGGACACCGGCAGGCTCTCGGAGGTGCCCAGCGCCGCCGCCAGCCGCGACAGCACCAGCGCCCGATTGGCCAGCCCGGTGAGCGGGTCGTGGGTGGCCTGGTACTCCAATTGCCTTCGGCTGGCGCGGAATTCGGTGATGTCGTTGAACGACGACACCGCCGCCGACTCCGGATCGCTGGGATCGAGCAGCCGGCTGTTGGCCGAGAGCCAGCGCCGCTGCCCGTCGGGCCGGTCGAGCCCGAACACGAAGCGGGTCACCGTCTCCCCGGTGGCGAGCGTGCGGATCACCGGATACCAGGACGTGGGCATGGGCTGGGCATTGGCGTCCAGCAGGGACAGCGGGATGTCGTAGATGTGGGTGCCGACGAGATCGTCGGAGTCGTAGCCGAAGATGCGTCGTGCGGCCGGATTGGCGGATTCGATGCGCCCGTGCCGGTCGATCACCACCACCCCCTCCTCCAGTTGCGACACCACCGTGGTGAAGAACTGTTCGGCGCGCTGCTGGGCGGCCTCGGCGCGGCGCTGCGCGGTGAGATCGTGCACCACCACCTGGTAGGCGAGGTGTTCGTGCCAGGCGGTGAGCACCGACACGGTCTCCACGTCGACGCTGCCGCCGTCGCATCGCATCAGCGTCATCTCGGCGGGGTCGGACGCGGTGCCCGCGATGGTGAGGCGGCGGATGCGGTCGAGCATGGGAGGGACGGAACTTCGTTCGACGAAATTGGTGACCGGTTGCCCGATCACGTCGTCAGGATCTGCGGCCGCCAGCAGCCGCAGCATTGCCGGGTTGGCGTAGACGACGGTGCCACGCTCGTGGACCACGACCCCGTCGGGGCTGTAATCCACCAGGGACCGGTATCGCTGGGCCAGCTGTTCGGCATCGGCCGAGTCATTTGCCCGATCGTTACCCATCACGTCATGCACCCCCTGATCGTCGTTCCGACACGTCACTGGAGCACGGCACCATTCTGTTATCTATAAATTAGCTGGTGCCCCTTGCCGACCGTATTGAATGAGTTGCAGTTCCGCACAGCATCGGCCCGCCAGTGGTGACCATTACGGGCAACGGCCCGAGAGGAGCGATGCAAATGCCAGGCATCATCCCCGTCCCGATGACCGCAGGTCGGCATCAAGATCATATGACCCTGGCCGGCATCGGCGCTGTCACCGGGTACGGCTGGGGCCGCGAAACCCTCTGGAAAGGTTTGCTGACCGGCAAACCCGCAGCCCGGCTCTTTCCAGGGTACGGGCCCGAACGCGATCGGCAGGGGTGGATCGCCCGCGTGCCGGACGGCGGCGATCCGGAGCTACCGCCCAGCCGCTACCTACGCGCGGTCATCGGCTCGGCGCGCGAGGCGGTGGCCGATGCGCGCGAACGCGGCTGGCGGCCCGGCCGGACGGTCGGCCTGCTGCACGCCATCGTGCTCGGAGACGCCTATGAGTGGCGGGACTTCTACACCGTCGACGGCGGGCAGCGGCGTTCGCGCGACTATCTGCGATTACTTCCCTCGACCCCGGTATCGATGCTGATGAGCGAGTTCGGGTTTCACGGCCCGGCCATGAATGTGACCGCCGCCTGCTCCTCGGCGAACGTGGCCCTGGTCACCGCGCAGCTGTGGCTGGCCCAGGGCATCGCCGACGACGTGCTGGTGGTCGCCACCGACCTGTCCGGGATTCCGGAGATGGTGCAGCCGTTCGTGGTACTGGGCGCGGCGGTGGACGACACCGACCCCCTCGACGCCTGCCGTCCCTTCCAGCAGGGCAGTCGCGGCTTCGGTTTCGGCGAGGCCTCGGTCGCGTTCCTGGCGACACGTGACGCCGAGCGGCCCTATGCGGTGATGCTCGGCGGGGCCATGTCCAACGACGGTCACCACGTGATCTCCGTCGAGCCGTCCTACGCCCAGATCTTCGAGTGCGTGCGCCGCGCCCTGGTCAGCGCCGACGTCCATCCCGGCGAGGTCGCGTACCTCAATTCGCACGGTTCCGGCACCGCCCAGTGCGACGCCGCCGAAACCGCGCTGCTGGCGGAGCTTTTCGACGATCGCCCCGCGGTGGTGGCGCTCAAGCCGCTGGCCGGGCACTGCCAGGCCGCCTCGGCCGGGGTCGAAGTGGCCGTCGCGGCACTGGGCTACGAGCGCGGGCTGCTGGTGTCCGCCCCGATCGTGGCGCCCGCGCATCCCCGTCTGGTCGACGGCGTCCGGCGCGGCGTCGACGGCATCACGGTGAAGACCTCGCTGGGCATGGGCGGCAACAACTCCGCGGTGGTGCTCGGCCCGGTCGGCTGACGCCGGCCGAGCTCTCAGCGAGTCAGTGCAGTGGCACCGACCAGTGCAGTTTCGTGCCGGTGCCGTCACCGCTGGGATCGCGCCGCGGATACACCGCCAGGCTGCCGCCGGACTGTTCGGCGCGCCGGGCCAGGTTGGTCAGGCCGCTGGGGGTGATGTCGTCCGGAATGCCGCGGCCGTTGTCGGAGACCACGATGGTGAGATCGTCGGCCACGCCGATGTCGATGGTGATGGTGTCGGCCCCGGAATGCCGGACCGCGTTCGAAACCGCCTCGCGCACCACGGCTTCCGCGTGATCGGCGAGCGCCGGCTCGACCACCGACAGCGGTCCGGTGATGTGCATGAGCGGCCGGATGTCGGTGGCGGTGGTCTGCTGTTTGACCGCGCGTTCGATGCGCTGGCGCAGCCGGGTGCTGTGCCCGTCGCCGCCGTGCAGATCGAAGATGGAGGTGCGGATCTCCTCCACCACCTCCTGCAGATCGTTGATGGCGTCGGCCAGCCGTTTCTGCACCTCGGGCACCCGGGCGCGCGGCACGGTGCCCTGCAGGTGGAGCCCGATGGCGAACAGTCGCTGGATGACGTGGTCGTGCAGGTCGCGGGCGATCCGGTCGCGATCGGTGAGGATGTCGAGTTCGCGCATCCGGCGCTGCGCCACCGCCAGTTGCATGGCCAGCGCGGCCTGATCGGTGAAGGCGGCGATCAGCTCCACCAATTCGTCGGTGTAGGGCGCAGATTCGGCGGCGCGCAGCGTGATCAGCACGCCCAGGGTGGAGTCGGGGGTGTGCAGCGGCAGCACCAGGGCCGGGCCGATATCGGCGATGGGCGTGCCCAGGTCGATGTGGCGGGCGTCGTCGAAGCGCAGCGGGGTGCGAGTGGTGAGGGCCTGCCCGACGGCGGTGGCGACCGCGCGCACCGCGTGTCCGTGCGGCGGCTCGCCGGGGCCGGACCATTGCGCCACAACGAGTTCGGCGACATCCTCGGGCGCGTCGTCGGGATCGGCGACCACGGCCAGCAGCGCCTGCTGGGAGGCGGTCAGCTCGCGGGCGTGCTCGACCACGTGGGCCAGCACCTTGCTGGGTTCGGTGTCGGCCAGGAATTCGGTGGCGATATCGCGGGTGGCCTCGATCCAGGCCTGCCGGGTGCGGGCCTGCTCGTAGAGGCGGGCATTGTCGACGGCGATACCGGCCGCGGCGGCCAGCGCCTGCAGCAGCACCTCGTCGTCCTCGGTGAAGGGGTGCCCGCCGGATTTCTCGGTGAGGTACAGGTTTCCGAAGATCTCGCCGCGGATCCGCACCGGCATGCCGAGGAAGGTGCGCATGACCGGATGGTGCTCGGGGAATCCGGTCGCGGCGGGATGATGCGCGAGATCGTCCAGGCGCAGCGGTTCGGGCTTGTCGAGCACGAGGCCGAGCACGCCGTGGCCCTCGGGCAGCGCGCCGATGCACACCCGGGTCTGCTCGTCGATGCCGTGGAAGATGAACTGGCTGAGCTGTTGTTCGTGCCCGCGCACCGCCAGCGCCCCGAAGCGGGCGTCGACGAGAATGGTGGCGGCGCGCACGATCGTGCTCAGGGTCTGGTCCAGATCGAGGCCGGAGGTGACCGCGAGCATGGCCTCGACCAGCCCGTCGATGCGGTCCCGGGCGTCGATGATCTGTTCGACCCGGTCCTTGACCTCGGTGAGCAATTCGCGTAATCGCAGCTGCGACAGCGTTTCACGCACCGAGTAGGGACCGGTGCGGGGTGTGTCGTGCATGGTTGTCCTGCGGTCCGGCGGATACGACACGGCAAGCGGAATTCTATGCGTGCCGAGGTTGCCGAGAGGTTGTCATGCCGAACGTGACTGTCCCGTACGCAATTTCGAGGCCAGCACGGCGGCCTGGGTGCGGCGTTCCATACCGAGTTTGGCCAGCAGCCGGGACACGTAGTTCTTGACGGTCTTCTCCGCCAGGAACATCCGTTCCGCGATCTGCCGGTTGGTGAGGCCGTCGCCGAGCAGGTCCAGCAGCTTGCGCTCCTGATCGGTCAAACCGGCCAGCGGGCCGTCGAATTCGGTGCTGCGCCGCAGCCGTGCCATGAGCGCCGCGGCCGCGCGATTGTCCAGCAGCGAACGGCCCGCGCCCACCTCCTTGATGGCCTTGGCCAGCTCCATGCCCTTGATGTCCTTGACCACGTAGCCGCTGGCGCCGGCCAGGATGGCGTCCATCATGGCCTGTTCGTCGGTGTAGGAGGTGAGGATCAGGCAGCGCAGGTCGTCGATGTCGGCGAGCAGGTCGCGGCACAGTTCGATGCCGTTGCCGTCGGGCAGGCGGACGTCCAGCACCGCCACGTCGGGGCGCAGCGCCGGGATCCGGGCCAGCGCCTGGGCGACGTCACCCGCCTCGCCGACGACGGTCAGTTCGGGATCCTCCTCCAGCAGGTCGGTCAGACCGCGGCGGACGATCTCGTGATCGTCGACCAGGAAGACTTTGATCACGACGGCCTCCAAGCTCGGGTCGCGGGCGCGCGAAACGGTAGTGGCAAACGTATCTCGCGGGAAGACGCCCGGATACCGCCGAAGGTCCCTAATTTCCGGTGCCCGAACCGTCCGGAAATATGTCCGGTTATTTTTGTCGGAGAATTTTCCCCGAAAGTGGTCTGGTTCGGGACTTTCGGCACTGTCGAGGGTGACTTGGGTGTGTTGCCATGGAGACGGGTTGCCGGGTCGGAACAGGGAGAGCGGGGTCGGCGATGGGCGCATTCGATGTGTGGTCGAATGGAATCGATCCGGATTTCGTAGTGACGACGCACGGGCACGTCCCGGCGGGGGAGGTGACTCGGGTGGTGCGCGGAATGGGCAGGATCCTGCGCCGGCACGGGGTCGCAGGGCCGGTGCGGGCACGTCTGCGCTGGCCTGCCGCCGAGGACGAGGCGACGCTGGTGCAGGCGGGTGTCCGGACGCAGGGAAAGGCATTCCGGGTGCAGGTCGCCGGGCCGGGCCGGTTCGCGTCCACCTTCGCGCTGGAGCGGCTGGATCTGCGGCTGGGCTGCCCGCCGGACGAATTGTCCAGGCCCTGGCCGGATCCCGCGCGGCCGTCGCTGTCCGCGGTGACCGAGCCGCGACCGATCGTGCGGCGCAAGGATTGTCGGCTGCAGGCGGCCACACCCGCGGCGGCGGCGCGGGTGCTCGATGCCATGGATTACGACGCGCACCTGTTCATCGATGCCGAGACCGGATCCGAGGCGGTGGTCTGCTGGACCGGTCCGCTCGGGGTGCGGACCCTGGGCCGGATGCGCGACGGCGTGCCGGTCCTGCTCGAAGACGACGCGGTGGCCCGGCTGTGCCTGGGCGGGCTGCCCTATCTGTTCTTCACCGATGCCGATACGCGCCGTGGCCGGCTGCTGTATCGGCGCTTCGACGGCGATCTCGCGCTGGTCACCGCGGCCGGCGCCGAGGACCGCTCGCGCGATCGGGACCGGGATCGGGTCCTGCAGCCGCGGGCCATCACGGGCTGTGTCCGCCGGGCGCTGCCCGGTGTGGCGGGCGTCACGGCCGTGCGCGCCGATCGGCGGGCCTAGTCACATCTCGCAATAAATACGCTGTGACCAGCGTTTCAGCACGCGTAGCCAAACTTGTCGGTGGGTGCCCCTAGCATGGCGTCGGGGGTATGTCTGGATGCCGAAACGTTGGAAGGATGGCCAGTGGCGGATCGCCTGACGGTGCGCGGAGCGCGGGAGCACAACCTCAAAGGGGTCGACCTCGACCTACCTCGCGACAGTCTCATCGTTTTCACTGGTCTGTCCGGGTCCGGAAAGTCCTCGCTCGCCTTCGACACGATTTTCGCCGAGGGCCAGCGGCGGTACGTGGAATCACTGTCGGCGTATGCGCGGCAGTTCCTCGGCCAGATGGACAAGCCGGATGTCGATTTCATCGAGGGCCTGTCCCCGGCGGTGTCCATCGATCAGAAGTCGACCAACCGCAATCCGCGGTCCACGGTCGGCACCATCACCGAGGTCTACGACTATCTGCGTCTGCTGTTCGCGCGCGCGGGCACCCCGCACTGCCCGGTCTGTGGTCATCTGATCGCCAAGCAGACCCCGCAGCAGATCGTGGATCAGGTGCTGGCCATGGAGGAGGGCACCAAGTTCCAGGTGCTCGCACCCGTGGTGCGCACCCGCAAGGGCGAATTCGTGGACCTGTTCGAGTCGCTGAACTCGCAGGGCTACTCGCGGGTCCGGGTCGACGGCGTGGTGCATCCGCTGACCGATCCGCCGAAGCTGAAGAAGCAGGAGAAGCACGATGTCGAGGTGGTCGTGGACCGCCTCGCCGTGAAGCCGAGTTCCAAACAGCGCCTGACCGATTCGATCGAGACCGCGCTGCGGCTGGCCGACGGCATCGTGGTGTTGGACTTCGTCGATCGCGACGAGCACGCCCACGATCGGGAGCGGCGCTTCTCCGAGCGGCTGGCCTGCCCGAACGGGCACCCGCTCGATATCGAGGATCTGGAACCGCGGTCGTTCTCCTTCAACTCGCCCTACGGCGCCTGCCCGGATTGCACGGGCCTGGGTATCCGGAAGGAGGTCGATCCGGATCTGGTTGTGCCGGACCCGGATCTGAGCCTCAATGACGGCGCGATCGCGCCCTGGTCGCGCGGGCAGACCGCCGAATACTTCACCCGACTGCTGTCGGGCCTGGCCGAGGCGATCGGCTTCTCCATGGACACGCCGTGGAATCAGTTGCCGCTCAAGGCCCGCAAGGCGGTGCTGGAGGGCAGCTCCGAGCAGGTGCACGTCTCCTACACCAACCGCTACGGTCGCAAGCGTTCGTACTACGCCGATTTCGAGGGCGTGATGCCGTTCCTGCAGCGGCGCATGGACGCCACGGAATCGGAGGCGATGAAGGAGCACTACGACGGGTACATGCGGGACATCCCGTGCCCCGTCTGCAACGGCGCGCGACTGCGGCCCGAGATTCTGGCGGTCACGCTGTCGGCGGGCCCGGAGCGCAAATCCATTGCGGACCTGTCGGATCTGTCCATCGGTGATGCCGCGAAGTTCCTGAACACCTTGACCCTCGATGATCGCCAGGCGGCGATCGCGGCGCAGGTGATCAAGGAGATCCAGGCGCGCCTGGGCTTCCTGCTGGATGTCGGCCTGCAATACCTGACGCTCTCGCGCGCCGCGGCCACGCTGTCCGGCGGCGAGGCGCAGCGCATTCGGCTGGCCACCCAGATCGGGTCCGGCCTGGTGGGTGTGCTCTATGTGCTGGACGAACCGTCCATCGGCCTGCACCAGCGCGACAATCGCCGGCTCATCGAAACCCTCACGCGGCTGAAGAATCTCGGCAATACGCTCATCGTGGTCGAGCACGACGAGGACACCATTCACGCCTCGGACTGGGTGGTCGACATCGGCCCGATGGCCGGTGAGCACGGCGGTCAGGTGGTGTACTCGGGCCCGTACGAGGGGCTGCTGAAGGACAAGGGATCGCTCACGGGCGCTTACCTTTCCGGCCGCGAGCAGATCGAGGTGCCGCTGGTGCGGCGGCCCGTCGACAAGCGCAAGCAGCTCACGGTGGTCGGCGCGGTCGAGCACAACCTGCAGAACATCGACGTGAGTTTCCCGCTGGGCGTGCTGACGTCGATCACCGGCGTGTCGGGTTCGGGTAAGTCGACGCTGGTCAACGACATTCTGGCGACCGTGCTCCAGAACAAGCTGAACGGCGCGCGCCAGGTTCCGGGTCGCCACACCCGGGTCAACGGCCTGGATCACCTGGACAAGCTGGTGCAGGTCGACCAGTCGCCGATCGGCCGTACGCCGCGCTCGAATCCGGCTACCTACACGGGTGTTTTCGACAAGATCCGTACCCTGTTCGCGGCCACCACCGAGGCCAAGGTGCGTGGCTACCAGCCGGGCCGGTTCTCCTTCAATGTGAAGGGCGGCCGCTGCGAGGCATGCTCGGGTGACGGCACCTTGAAGATCGAAATGAACTTCCTCCCGGACGTTTACGTCCCCTGCGAGGTCTGCCACGGTGCGCGCTACAACCGCGAGACCCTCGAAGTGCACTACAAGGGCAAGACCATCGCCGAGGTCCTCGATATGCCGATCGAGGAGGCGGCGGAGTTCTTCGAGCCGGTGACCTCCATCCACCGCTACCTCAAGACCCTGGTGGATGTCGGCCTCGGCTACGTCCGCCTCGGCCAGTCCGCCCCCACGCTCTCCGGCGGTGAGGCGCAGCGCGTGAAGCTGGCCGCCGAACTCCAGAAGCGTTCCACCGGCCGCACCATCTACATCCTCGACGAGCCCACCACCGGCCTGCACTTCGAGGACATCCGCAAGCTCCTGGCGGTCATCAACGGCCTGGTCGACAAGGGCAATACGGTCATCGTCATCGAGCACAACCTCGACGTCATCAAGACCTCCGACTGGGTCCTCGACATGGGCCCCGAGGGTGGCTCCGGCGGCGGCTTGGTCATCGCCCAGGGCACCCCGGAGGACATTTCCGAAGTCCCGGAAAGCTACACCGGCCAGTTCCTGAAGCACGTCCTCGCCGCCCAGCCCGCCTCCCTCGCCGAACCCACGCCGGCAAAGAAGGCAGCGAAGAAGGCTCCGGCCAAGAAGGCGGCCCCCAAGACGGATGCCCAGGCCACCGCCGCCAAGAAGGCAGCCGCCGCCCGCCGCAAGGCTGCCGCCCTCCGATGATGCCGACAGACGGCGGCACGGTCGCCGGGATGACCACTCTGCCCCGCGGTTATTGCGTCACCGTCGCGGCCGAAGTGGAGATCGACGGCTGACCGTAGACGAAAAGGCCCCGCACCGGAATCGGTGCGGGGCCTTCGTATTTCGTGCCTACTCGGCGGCCGCCAGGGGCGGGGTGAGTTCCTTGACCTCGGCGATGCGGCCGAAGTCGAGTTTCACGATCTGGTCGGCGCAGTCGAAGTAGCGGTCGTCGTGGGTGATCACGATGACGGTCTTGCCGCGTTCCTTGAGCTTCACCAGGATTTCCCGGTAGAAGACGTCGCGGAACTTCGGCTCCTGGTCCGCGGCCCACTCGTCGAACATGTAGATCGGGCGATCCTCGAGCAGAGCGGTCAAGAGCGCCAGGCGCTTTCGCTGCCCCTGGGACAGCGCGATCGTCGACAGCCGGCCGTTCTCCACGGTGACCTTGTGGTCGATCTGGAGTTCCTTCAGGTACTTGCGGACCTCGTCGTCGACGCCTTCGTCGAAGCCCAGGTAGTCCTCGAACAGGTGGAAGTCGGTGAAGACCGCCGACGAGTTCTGCCGGAACCACTCGATGTTCTCGTGGTCGATCGCCTCGCCATTGAGCGACAGGTGGCCGTGCTGCGGGACGTACAGGCCCGTGATCAGTTTGGCCAGTGTCGATTTGCCGCTGCCGTTGCCGCCCACGATGAAGCTGATCTGACCGGGTGAGAAGGTCAGGTCCAGCGGTCCGAGGTGGAAGCCGGACCCGTCGGCCTGCGGCGGCGCCATGGGCGCGCCCATCGGGACGGGGTGGCCGCCGTGCTCGACGAACCGGTGGCCGTTGACATCCGGCCGGTCGGTGCCGCGCGGGCCGTGGCCGGGCGGCGGGCCGCCGGGCCGCCCACCCGGATGCGGGCCGGGGCGCCCGCCCACGGGCGCACCGGGTGCGCCCGGCCGCCCACCGCCGCCCGGGTGCGGCCGCGCACCGCCACCCGGGTGGGCTCCGGTGCCGGGCGGCGGACCACCCGGCACGGGCGGGAAGGCCGGCGGCGCCTCGCTCAGGTAGTTGTAGCTGACATCGTTGAGTTCCAGCCGCGCCGCCGTGGCGGCCGGACGCTCGGTGTACGGCAGCGTGGATTCGTCGTGCGCGGTCTGGATGGACAGATTCAGCGAGCGAATCTTGGCCAGCGCCACGTCACCGCGCAGCAGGTCGGGAATGCGGTGCATGAAGTTCTGCATGGGCATCGAGAGGAACGTGGTGACCAGGACGTAGCCGACCATGACGTTCTGCGGCAGGTCCAGGGCCCGCGCCAGGCCGAACAGGATCAGGGCCATGGTGCCCAGCTGCAGCAGCTGGCCGAAACCCTGGGCGAAGGTGAACTTCGAGCCGGCGTCGACGTTCTGCACCCGCAGCTTCTCGGCGGAGCCGAGCAGTTGCCGATCCATGAAGTCGCGCCGCCGCCCGCGGTGCAGCTTGAGCTCCTTGATGCCCAGCGACACCTCCTGGAAGGACCGCAGCAGGCCGTCCTCGCTCTCGCGGGCGGCCTGGTACAGGTGCCGCACCTTCTTGAGAACCGTTTCGACACAGGCGATTCCGAGCAGGGTACCCGCGACGGTGGTGGCGAAGATCGGGCCGGACACGATCGCGAGGAACACGAAGCAGCCGATGATGGTCGCCAGGTCGATGCAGATGCTCGGAATGGCCGTGACCGCCTGCGACAGTGACCGCACATCCTCGGTCAGGGTCGCGATGAGGCGGTGCTGACCGAGCCGCTCGAGGTGTTCGAGCGGCGCGGACACGATGCGGGCGCTCAGGTCCGCGCGCAGGCGGTAGATGGCCTCCTGCGCGAGCCGGATCAGCAGCACCTGCGAGATCACGCCGCTGATCAGGATGATCAGCGCGGTCGCGACGAACGCCTGGACCGTGACGCCCGGATGCGGTTCCGGTGACACCACTCCCCGAATCAATGTCACCAGGTAGGTATTGGCCGCACCGCAGACCAGACCGGAGGCGATGACGCCGGCGATCCGCATCCACGAGATGGAGATGAGGAATCTGATGAGTTGCATGGCTGCTGGGCTCTCTGGACGGAAACTATGCCCGGATCAGGGGCGGATGATGTCGAAGACGACACCCTCGAGGGTGACGCCGGGCGCGAACGAGAACGCCACCCCGGTCGAGATGGGCTGCGTGGCCTGCTGTGCGATCATCTGCTCGAGCACGAAGATCAGCGAGACGCTGAGCATGTTGCCGTACTCGGCGAGCACGTCCCAGCTGGTCGCCGCCTGCTCGGAGCCGAGGCCGAGCGAGCGCACGGACTCCTCGATGATCTTCGGGCCACCCGGGTGGATCGCCCACAGGTCGATGTCGGACTTGGTCATGCCATTGCGCGCCAGCACGCCGGTCACCACCGGGTCCACGCCGCGCAGAATGTACTGCGGCAGGTTCTCCGACAGCTCGCAGGTGATGCCATTGTCGTTGACGCCCAGGACGATTCCGTCCTCCGCGTCGTCGAACAGGTAGCTGAAGCTGTCGCGGATGACCACCGCGCCGGCCGGCAGCGGCTGGTGCGGCTGGCTGGCCCCGATGACCACCGCGCCGCAGCCGTCTCCGAAGAGGCTGTGGATGATGACATCGTTGATATTGTCGTCGAACACGGCGTTCACCGAGCTCAGTTCGATGCAGATGACCAGCGCCTTCTTGTCCGGGTGCGCCCGGACGTAGTCCACCGCGGCGCGCACCGAGTTCATGGCCGCGGCGCAGCCCATGAAGTTCACGATGACGCGGTTGACGGCGGGGGACAGGCCCAGCTGCTTGACCACGGCCACGTCCACGCCGGGTGCGATGAAGCCGGTGCTGGTCGCGAAGACCAGCATGCCGATCTCCGACGCCCGGTCCTCCAGGTGCGCGGTGGCGCGTCCGGCCACATCCACGGCCAGCGGCACCGCGTGCTCGTAGAAGGTGTTCATGCGGTCCCGGATGGTGCCGACTTCCTTGCTGTAGGACAGGAATTCGGGGTCGATCGGGTCGACCGCGAGGTGGCGGGTGGTGATGCGGGTCTTCTGGTAGATCCGCGGAATCCGGGCCTGCTGCACCGGATCACTGAACAGTCCGGCCACCTGGGCGGCGGCGTCGGCCTGCGAGAAGATCTGGTTCGGCGAACCGGTCGCGATGGATTCGATGACGCCGACGGTGGTCGGCGGGGTCGGCGGCAGCGGTGCGGGTGCGAAGCCTTCCCGGTGTAGGAAGGCCGAGCCGGGCTCGCCCCCCACGAGCCGGGTCGCCGCCGTCGAGGGGCGGGCGCCCCCTTCATCGATGGTGATTGACACGAAATTCTCCCCTCGTTTCGATATGACGACCCGCGGTGCGGCCGGCGCATGTACGGACGCACCGCGGTAGTGGAATCGGTTCAGACGGTTCCGATTCCGGTGAAGCCCTGAACCGTGTAGACGGCGCAGGTCTTCAGGGCAAGTGGTGAGAAGTGCTCCTTGACGAACCCCCACTTGCGCTCCACCGCGTCGTCGGACGGCGCGAGAATGTAGGTGCGGATCTGCTTGGGGAAGCGGTCGGTGAAGAAACTCTTGGCCGGCAGCCACTCCACCCCGAACTTCGCGGACTCCTCGCGCAGCACGTCCTCGGTCGCGATGTTCGCGAAACCACTGCGCTGGTAGGGCAGGACGTGATGCACACGGTGCGAGCTCAGGCCCGCGGACAGGAAGCAGTCGACGTAGCGGTTGCCGACCACCTTGAGGTCGTAGGCCTGCTCGATCTGGTTGACGCCCCAGTCCTCGGAGTTCGACTCGATCTCCTCGGTCTCCAGCTCGAAGTCGTGGCTGGCCACCACCAGGAAGGTGGAGATCCACAGCGTGATCACGAATTGCAGTGCCCAGGCCCAGAAGTCGCCCATCACGGTGAAGACGATCAGCTCACCCAGCAGCAGGAAGCGCACGCCGAAGGAACCGATGAAGTGCGGCAGCGCACCGCCCCAGGTGCCGTACATGTCCTTGATGCCCACCTTGCGGGTGAGGCGGCAGACGTCGAGCAGGCGGATGGTCATGCCGGTGATGGTGTGACCGAACTTGTGCAGGGTGTGGATCGGCACCCGGTACAGCCGTGGGACCCGCATCATCATGGTGAAGACGTTCTTCTTGATGTCGACTTCACTCTGGGTGTGCGGGTGGTGCAGCAGCGCGTGGCCGTCCGCGGTCACGAAAGCCAGTGCGACGTAATTGAAGTCGAAGGCATTCGTGTAGATCTTGTTCATGCCCTTCTGGGCGCGGTGGATGGCGTAGTGCCCGAAGCCGGCCAGCGAGCTGCGCAGCAGCACCATGGCGATCACGAACACCGGCAGCGGCATCCAGCTGCGCTCGAACAGCCGCAGGCCCTGCACCGCGAAGTACAGCACCGCCAGCGTGGCCACCACGATATTGAAGTAGGTGTCCATGCGCCGGATGCGGGCGGCCAGCTCGGGTTCCTTGAGCCGGGCCTTCACCTGGTGGAGCAGGTCGTCCTTGTTGTCGAAGGTGAACTTCGGGGTGTCGCGCCAGCTGTCGAAGCCCTCGTTGAAGAGGAAGGCGGGCGCGTTGGCCTTGGGGTGGATGTCCTCCGGCAGGGCGTCGCGATCCAGCGCGTACTTCTTCAGGATGCGGCCGATGGCCTCCGGATTCTTGTGGTACGAACCGACGATCGAGGTGATGTCGCGATTCTTGGTCCGGCCGATGAAGAACTCGCCGCCCGGATGCTTGGAAATCCAGTCGCTGAGGTCGTAGGCTTTGCCGTTGTAGACCCAGACATTCGATACCGGCGGTGGGCCGTCCATCGGGGGCCGGTGGAACTCCCCTTCGGGTTCCTGGCGTTCGATCGTCGCTTCGGCTTCCGGGCGTTCGATCGTCATTTCATCCCTCCACACGCAGGCACGACGTTTGAACTTTCGGACGAAATCGTCGCTGCCGCGCCTTGCATTTCACTGAACAATCTCTTAAGCGTGCAGCCGAGATAGCTGCGGACTAACCAGCTCGCGGGGCGAGCCGGAATTCGTTGTAGGCGATGGCACTTCGGGCGGTGTGCCGAAATGCGAAAGCCGGTCCGGGGAGGGCGGACGACAGGCGTTGCCGCCGTTGCTTTTTCCCCGAACCGGCTCCGAACTCACATGACAGGGATGTGCGCGATCAGCTGCCGGGCTTGGTGACGTGGACCGGCTTCGCCCAGTCGGACAGGGTAACCGTGACGGTGCCCGTGTCCTTGGTGACCACGGCGCGCACCAGGTTGGGACCGGTGCCCGGCGAGGCGGCCGTGGACGGCAGCGTGGTGCCGGCGCCGCTCGGCGGAGCGACGTCCTTGATGTACAGGGTGATGGGGAAGGTGCCGCCGTCCTTGCCGATCTGCGGCACGACCGGGTCGAACACCGAGGCGTCGATGGTGCCGCTCACCTTCACGGTGTCGACGCCGTCGATCTTCTCGCGGCTCTCGGCCTTCGCGTTCTTCACCTGCGCAATGACATTGGCGAGCCCCTTGTCCTTGTCCAGGAGGACGCCCGGATCATAGATCTTCTCGGCGGGGCCGACGGGGGAGTACTTGCTGCCGTCGCCGGTGTAGAGGGTCTTGTCGACGACCATGAACTTGGTGTCGGTGAAGTCGGCGTCCTGCTTGACCTTGACCTTGGCCTCACCGATGGCCTGACCCTGGCCCTGCGGCTGGTTGGTGACGTCGGCCTTGAGGCTCTCGACCGGGAGGGTCGGAAGGTTCTGGACATTCATGACCACATGCACCGACTGCAGGGTCTGGGTGGTCTTGGCGGATTCGGCGACGATCTGCGCGCCGTCGGGCAGCTGCGACGGCGGGGCCGCCTGCGAGGTGGAGGCCTTGCTGTCCGAGCTGGAGGACGAGGAGCAGCCCGACACCAGCGCGGCGGCCGCGGCGGCGGCGATCATGATCGGGAGGACGCTGCGCCGGACGCGGCGGCCAGCGGTGCGCTTGCCTTGGGACATCAGTTCATTCATGTACAACCCCCGAAGATTCCGTTCGATCTCGTTGTGAGGACAGCCTTGCCGCTGCCCGTCGTAGTATGCAGGACTTCGCCCGCGTCCGTGTCGAACGAGGCGATACTCCGGCATCCAACCAGCACCACCTGTGTGACGCCAAAGCTTTGGATCAGCTGGCCGCGCAGGCGATTGCCCTGCAACCCAGTATTTCCCACGTGGCGGCGAGCGTTAACAGCGTCGCTGAGCCGGCGGCAAGCCGTGCGACCGCTAATGTGGGCGCGGTTCTGTCGCTGGATATTAGCCGGATTGGTTCCTGAAATTTCGGCTGATCGTTGAAATTTCAGCGGAATCAGTGCTGTGCGGCCTCGTGGATCAGCTCGGCGAGTTCCTCCGGTTTCGACCACATCGGCCAGTGTCCGGTCGGCAGGTCCACGTACTCCGCGTCGATGTTCCGCAGCTCCCGGAACAGCGGCGGCTCCCCGGCGTCGCGGAGCTGCTGGACCAGCTCCGAGGGGAAGCTGCAGCAGATCACGGTGGTCGGAACCTTCAGTCGCGCAGCCGAATCGCCGAGCGTCACCGGGCGGCCCGCCACGCCGGCCGGGACCGGCACCGCCCGCTCCCGGAAGCGGGCCAGCATCGCCTCGTCCAATCCGGCCAGGCTGTTCCCCATGGCCTCCACCTCGGCCCAGGTGTCCGGCAGCGGAAACTCCGCCGCGTCCCCGAGGGCCGGGTTGAGCACGAACCCGTCCGGCATGGGTGCGCTGTCGGCGTACACGACGCGCGAAAACAGTTCCAGCGCTAGATCTGTCGCCATGTACGCGACCGCACCGGCGCCCGAATGGGCCACCAGCACATCGCCCTCGCGGCCGGCCGCGACGATCGCGTGCGCCTGTGTCTCCAGGGTTGCCGACAATCGCTCCGGATCCGCCGGATCCAGACCCGGCAGGGTCAGCGCCTCGACCTCGTCCCCGAGCGACCGCAACTGCCCGGCCACTTCCTCCCACGCCCATGCGCCCAGCCAGAAGCCGGGAACCAGCAGTATCCGTGCCATGTCCTGAGGATTGCACAGCCCACCGACAGTCGAAACCCCATGTCTCCTGGGGGCTCTTGACCCGAGCGACGGGTGAGGTGCATTATGAACGTACGTTCATGAACAAGCGTTCATATAGGAGTCGATCATGACCGAGATCGTCAATACCGCTCAGTCCGATGCCTGGAACGGCTACGAGGGCGAACACTGGGCGGGCAACCACGACCGCTACGACGCGGTGAACCACGGCTTCAACGAACCCCTGCTGACCGCCGCCCGCATCTCCGCCGGTGACCACGTCCTCGACATCGGTTGCGGCAACGGTCAATTGACCCGCGCCGCGGCCCGCCGCGCCGGCACGGGATCCGCCACCGGCATCGACCTCTCCGGTCCGATGCTCACCCGGGCCCGCACCCTCGCCGCGGCCGAGGTCGTCCCCAATGTCACCTTCGAACGAGGCGACGCTCAGGTATTCCCCTTTCCCGGCAACGCTTTCGACGCCGCGCTGAGCCGCTTCGGCATCATGTTCTTCGCGGACCCGGCGGCTGCCTTCGCCAATATCGCCCGCGCCCTGCGCCCCGGCGGCCGCCTCGCCTTCGTCACCATGCCGCCCATGCCCGGTACCGATCTCGGCGCCGTATTCGGCGCGGCCGCACAGCATCTCGCGGACTTCGAGATCACGCACACCCATGGCCCGCTCGCCGACCCCGACGCCATCCGAGACCTTCTGACCGCCGCCGGTTTCCGCGATGTCGACGTCGAATACCGTGAGGCCGAAGGTCTCTGGGGTCGTGACCTGGACGACGCCACCGACTTCATCATCGACTGGGGCCCGCTGCGCTACCACCGCTCGCTGTCCGGTTTCACCACCGATACCGCAGTCCGCGCAGCCATCTCGACCGCCCTGGCCCCCTTCGTCACCCCCGGCGGCGTCCGCCTCCGCAATGCGGCCTACCTGGTCACCGCGACCCGCCCGCTACCGTAACCACCCATGTCCCCGAGAAAGGCAGCGGCGCTGCGCGGCACCGACGACGACCGCAACCTGCGCGACCACCTCGTCACCACCGCCCAGCGCCTCCTCGCCGACCAGGGCGCACCCGGCCTCACCGTCCGCGCCATCGCCCGCGCCGCAGGCGTCGCCGACGGCGTCCTCTACAACCACTTCCCCGACAAGGACGCACTCCTGGCCGCAGCCCTCGGCGCCCACGTCGCCGCCGCCCACGCCGCCCTGGGCCCCCTACCGGCCCCCGGCACCGCCACCGTCCAGGAGAACCTGGCGCTGTACCTACACGCCGGCCTCACCCTGCACCGTGCGGTCCTCCCGGTTTTCGCCGGCCTGCTGTCCAGCCCGTCCGTCCTGACCCGCTTCGCCGAATCCGAAGCCCGCAACGATGATTGGCGCGAACTACTGGCCCGCTACCTCCGCGCCGAACGCGACCTGTCCCGCCTCGCCCCCGCCGCCGACACCGCCGCCGCAACCGCCATCCTCGTCGGCATCTGCCACGACGCAGTCCTCACCGCAATGCTGCCCGGCACCCCGCACGCCGAAGTCGAGGTAGACGCAGTAGTCGCGACGCTCCTCGCCGGAATTGCACCCCAGCTCTGAGGCATCCAGCTGCCGCCACGGTCTCGACAGCGCTCAGCCGATGCGACGCTATTGAACTGAAGGCTTTGCGCCATAGTCGATTCGGGGAACTCGGTCCGGCGTAGCGCGGCCCCACCAAAACGGCGATTGCGATTTCCACCTGGGTCGCGGTCGACGCAGGTTCTCGACCTCCGGTCGCAGGCTGTTCTCGACCTCCGGTCGCAGGCTGTTCTCGACCTCCGGTCGCAGGCTACTGAGCGGGGTGGATCGGCCGCGGAATCGGCCGAGCGGTTGGCTCAGTACACCGGGCCGGTGTACTTCTCGCCAGGGCCGGCGCCGGGGGCGTCGGGGTAGGCGGAGGATTCGCGGAAGGCGCGCTGGAGGGATTGGAGGCCTTCGCGGAGGGGGCCGGCGTGCGGGCCGAGGTATTCGACGGAGGCGGTGATCAGGCCGGCGAGGGCGGTGATGACGCGGCGGGCCTCGTCGAGGTCGAGGTGGGGGCTGGTGGCAGGATCGGCTTCGCCGAGGCCGAGCTTCTCGGCGGCGGAGCTCATCAGCATGACGGCGGCGCGGCTGATGACCTCGACGGCAGGGATGTCGGCCAGTTCGCGGACGACCTCGCCGTCGATGAGGGCCGATTCGTCGCTGGTGATTGCCTCGCTCATGCGGTAGAGCATCCCATCGTGCGGGTCGGCGCTGGTCGCGGGGGCGGTCGATTCGGAGCTCACGGCTATGAGTGTTAGACTCTTCCGCGACGACCGTCCCGGACTGGTTCCTGCAACCGACTCGGGGCATCAAGTGGAGCCCGACTCCCACCGTCGATCGGCCCTTCCGGTCAGATCAGGCGGTCCGGTCGCCCATCATTTGCTTGATGGGTTCTGCGCGTGGGTTTGTCCTGCGTGTGGTGCGATGCGAGCTGTTTGCGTCGCGGATCGGTCGACTCGGGCCCCGTGGTGGTGAAATACCAGCACGGGGCTTTTGTGTTGGAATTGGGGTTGCAGTTATTGCTTGCGGTCGTTGACGAACCGCTTGACCTAGGAGGCCCCATCAGCACTGAGACCCGCATCAACGATCGCATCCGCGTTCCCGAGGTCCGACTCATCGGACCGGGTGGCGAGCAGGTTGGGATCGTGCGTGTTGAAGATGCACTACGCGTCGCTCAGGAAGCTGACCTCGACCTGGTCGAGGTCGCGCCGGATGCACGCCCGCCGGTGTGCAAGATCATGGACTACGGCAAGTTCAAGTACGAGACCGCGCAGAAGGCGCGTGAGTCCCGGAAGAACCAGGTTCAGACCGTGATCAAGGAGCAGAAGCTCCGGCCGAAGATCGATGACCACGACTACGCCACCAAGCGCGGCCATGTGATGCGCTTCCTCGAGGCCGGGTCGAAGGTCAAGGTCACCATCATGTTCCGTGGTCGCGAGCAGTCGCGTCCGGAACTCGGCTTCCGGCTCTTGCAGCGACTGGCCGCCGACGTCGCCGACCTCGGTTTCGTCGAAACTTCGGCCAAGCAGGACGGCCGGAACATGACCATGGTCCTCGCGCCCCACAAGGGTGCGAAGACGCGGGTGAAGGCCCAGCAGTCTGCGGCCCAGGGCGGCACCGTCCCGGCCGAGACCCCGGCTCCGGCCCCGGCCGAGACCGCAGCCCCGGCTGCCGAACCGGCCACCCCGCAGCAGTAATAACGAGAAGCTCCGGTGGCGTGCTGACGCGCGCCTCCGGCACGACAGATTGAGGAATCCATGCCGAAGATGAAGAGCCACAGCGGCGCCTCGAAGCGATTCAAGGTGTCGGGCAGCGGCAAGCTGCTGCGTCAGCAGGCGAACCGTCGCCACCTGCTCGAGCACAAGCCGTCCACCCGGACTCGTCGTCTGGACGGCGTGGAGGTCGTCGCGAAGGCGGACGTCGCTCGCGTCAAGAAGCTGCTCGCCAAGTAATTCGGCTGAGCCAGCCGCTCGCGATCCGTTCGCGGAACGCATCACCGACCAACCTCGGGCGCACTGACCGGGTCACGCGAAAGACCCAGCGCCCCTTATTCGATCAAGGACTGACAAGTGGCACGCGTCAAAAGGGCCGTCAACGCTCAGAAGAAGCGCCGTTCCGTTCTCGAGGCCTCCAAGGGCTACCGTGGCCAGCGGTCGCGCCTGTACCGCAAGGCCAAGGAACAGCAGCTGCACTCGCTCACCTACGCCTACCGGGACCGCCGGGCGCGCAAGGGTGACTTCCGCCAGCTGTGGATCACTCGTATCAACGCCGCCGCGCGTCTGAACGACATGACCTACAACCGCTTCATGCAGGGCCTGAAGGCCGCCGGCATCGAGGTGGACCGCAAGATCCTGGCCGAGCTCGCGGTGAACGACGCCGAGGCGTTCGCCCAGCTGGTGGCTGCCGCCAAGGCCGCGCTGCCCGCCGACGTCAACGCCCCGGCCGCCTGATTCGGCCTGCGTGACGACGCAACACTCGAAACGACCCGCGGACGTGCTCTCCGAGCACAACCCGCGGGTCGTTTCTGCGGTCAAGCTCCATCGCGCGCCGGTGCGCCGCAAGACCGGCCTGTTCCTGGCCGAGGGCGCGAATTCGGTGGAGGCCGCGCTCGATACCGGGCGGATCGAGGAGCTGTTCTACTCCTCCAGGGCCGCCGAACGCGAGCACGAGCTGGTGGCCGGCGCCGCGGCGCAACGGGTGCGGACCACGCTGGTCAGTGACCGTGCCGCGGAGATGCTGGGGGAGACCGTGACGCCGCCCGGTCTGATCGCGGTGTGCCGCCAGGTGGATGTGCCGCTGTCGCAGATCATCGACGCGTCCCCGCGCATGCTGGCCGTCCCGGTCGAGATCGCCGACCCCGGCAATGCCGGAACCCTGATCCGGGTGGCCGACGCGGTCGGCGCGGATGGCGTGGTGCTGGCCGGTGATTCGGTGGATCCGCACAACGGCAAATGCGTGCGCGCCTGTGCCGGAAGCCTTTTCCACGTTCCCGTGGCCCGCTCCCGCGATATCGATGCCACCCTCGACGCCCTCGAGCACGCCGGGATCGCCGTGCTGGCGACCACCGCCAAAGGCGAGGTCGACCTGGACGACGCCGACGAGATCCTGCGCGGCCCGGTCGCCTGGCTGTTCGGCAACGAGGCGCACGGCCTGGACAAGGCCATCGCCGCCCGCGCCACCCACCGGGTCCGCATCCCCATTCACGGCCGCGCCGAAAGCCTGAATCTCGCTGCCGCGGCGGCAATTTGCCTCTATGCGAGCTCTCGGGTCCAGCACGCCCAGTGACGCCGGCCGAGTCCGACGCCATCGTCGAGGCCGACGCGGTGGCGGAACCCGGCGAGCCGGTCCGGATCTGATCAGCTGCCGTCCTCGCTGAGGTTGGCGAGGATCTCGGTGGCCCATGGCGGGGTGTCGGCGTCGTCGCTATCGGTGACCTGGAGCGCGGTCAGGTCGATGAGCAGCATGCCGGTGGCGAAGAAGCGGCGGACCTCGTAGGTCGTCGCGCCGGTGAGATCCTTGGCCAGGTTGTAGAGGCGTCCGAAGTGATCGCGGATGTTCTCGCCGATGGCCGGCTCGCTCGCCGCCGCGATGCCCTGCAGGAAGACCCTGGGCAGATCGCGGTCGGTGAGGAAATAGTCGCCGAAGTGGCTGCCGAGGGAATCGAGGCGGTCTTTGGGGGAGGCGTCCGGTGCGGCCTGGGTGGCCCCGGTGCGGAAGAGCTCCTCGATGCGCCGGCACACCTGGTCCAGCACTGCCAGGAACAGCTGCTGCTTGGTGCCGAACAGTCGGATCACATAGGGCTGCGAGACCCCCGCTCGGCGCGCGATATCGTCGGTTTTCGTTGCGGCGTAACCGGATTCAGCGAAGGCGGCGGTTGCCGCCGCGAGGACTTCCGCGCTGCGTTCGATCGCGGTCATCCGGGTCCTGGTCATGGCTGTCGTGCCTCCTCGTCGGCGATCCACTGTGCCATTGACATGTTATCAGTCAATGCATACTCTCTAGTTATCAGTCGATAACAACAAGGATTGGTCATGGCTGAAACACTCGAAACCTCGAACCTCACCGACAAGGTCGTCGATGCCGCCCGGCAGCGGCCGCTGGGTGCGATCCTGGCGGCGGTGGGCATCCCGATGTTCATGGTCACGCTGGACAATCTCGTGGTCACCAACGCGCTGCCGGTCATCCGGACCGAACTGCACGCGTCGCTCACCGACCTGCAGTGGTTCGTGAACGCCTACACGCTGTCCTTCGCCTCGCTGCTGCTCACCGCCGCCGCGCTCGGCGACCGGATCGGCCGCCGGCGGATGTTCGTCATGGGCATCGCGCTGTTCACGGCGGCCTCGGCGGCGTGCGCGCTGGCCACCGAGCCGTGGATGCTCATCGCCGCGCGCGCGGTACAGGGCTTCGGCGGGGCGGCGGTGATGCCGCTGTCGCTGACACTGCTGTCGGCGGCGGTGCCGGAGAAGATGCGCAGTGCGGCCATCGGCATCTGGGGCGGCATCTCCGGGCTCGGCGTGGCGCTCGGACCCGTGGTCGGCGGCGCGGTCGTCGACGGACTCAGCTGGCAGTGGATCTTCTGGATCAACGTTCCGATCGGCATCGTCGCCGTTCCGCTGGCCGCCCGCGTCCTGAACGAATCCTTCGGTGGCGCACGGAAATTGGATCCGGTCGGCCTGCTGCTCTCGGCGGGTGGCGTACTCGCGGTGGTCTGGGGCGTGATCCACGGCGCGGACGACGGATGGACCTCGGCCGAGGTGCTGACCGGACTGATCGGCGGCGCGGCGCTGCTGGCGGCGTTCGTGCTGTGGGAGAACCGCTCGGCCGATCCCATGCTGCCGCTGCGGCTGTTCCGGTCGCGCAGCTTCAGCGCGGTCAATACCGTGCTCTTCACCTTCTCCGTCGGCGTCTTCGGCTCGATCTTCCTGCTGGCCCAGTACTTCCAGGTGGTGCAGGGCTACACGCCGCTGCAGTCCGGTATCCGGACGCTGCCGTGGACCATGGCCCCGATGGTGGTGGCTCCGCTCGCCGGGCTGATCATCGATCGGGTGGGCGTGCGGCCGCTGATCGCCATCGGCCAGGTGTTCCTGTCGGCGGCGCTGCTGTGGATGGCGCTGATCACGACCGTCGACGTCTCCTACAGCTCCTTCGTCCTGCCCTTCGTGCTGGGCGGCATCGGCATGGGCCTGACCTTCGCGCCCACCGCCACCGCCGTCATGGCCAGCGCAGCCCCGGCCGATCAGGGCATGGCCTCCGGCACCAACAACACCATCCGTGAGGTGGGTGTCGCCATGGGTGTCGCGGTGCTGGCGTCGGTATTCGCCTCGCACGGCTCGTATCTGAGCCCGCAGGAATACGTGGATGGCCTCATCCCGGCGGTCAAGGTGGGCGCGGCCATCGTGGCGGTCGGTGCGCTGGTCGCATTGCTGCTGCCCAGTCGGCAGGCGATCGCCGAATCATCCACCGGTGCACCGGCTGCCGCTCACTGACCGGGCTGGTCTCCACGGAGGTGCCTCATGTACGAGACCCCGCTCCTGCTGTTCCCCGCGAATATTCATGCGGCAGTGGACGATATCCCCTTCGCTGGTCAGGGGGCCACACCGCTGTGGTTCCGCATCCCCGAACAACTGGTCTACATCGGCGTAGCGTTGTTCGCCACCCTCGGATCGGCGTCGACGATCCGATCCGCCCTTCGAACGGCGTCTCCGGCAACCGGTGCGCCAGGGTAACGCCGGCACGAACCGCGTTGTGTCCCTTCCGGACCGGTCCGGAAGGGAAACAAAACGGACAGTGAGACACCGCGCGGTGGGGCCGCAAGGGGGCGGGG
>NZ_JBHZAL010000002.1:120321-283920 GCF_042754245.1 Nocardia sp. NPDC059228
GGCGCTCCACTACCGAACCCGCCAACCGACCGGCTGCAGCGGCACCCCGTGCGCCTGGTTACCGCCGCCACGACCCGCGTTGTGTCCCTTCCGGACCGGTCCGGAAGGGACACAACGCGTTCAGGTGCACTCGGGAGGTGGCGCCGCTATGGGGCCGGGCTTGTAGCAGCGGCGGCCTCGAAGGCGGTGGCGATGGTGGCGACCACCCGATCCATCGTCGGCGACTCTTGCCTGGGGAGTTCCCGCTCGACGGAGGTCATGTCGACATCGGGCATGCCGCAGGCGACCGCGAGCTTCCAGGGGGTGAGGTCGCCGGTGACATTGACGGCGAAGCCGTGCGTGGAGACATTGCGGCCGACGCGCATACCGATGGACGTGATCTTGCGGCCGGTGTCGCGGGTCCAGACGCCGGTGAGGAGCTCGGACCCGGCCGGGGTGTCGCGGCGCTCGGCCGGGATGCCCAGTTCGGCCAGGGCCGTCACGATACGGAGTTCGACATCGCGGATCAGATCAACGACGCCTTCGCCGGGCTGCAGCTTGACGATGAGATAGCCGACCAGCTGACCGGGCGCGTGATACGTGAGCTGGCCGCCGCGGTTGGTGGTGAAGACGGGGATGTCGGTCTCGGGAGCTGGCAGATGCGCCTCCGGGGTGCGGCGTCCGATCGTGAAAGTCTGCTCGTGGCTGAGCAGCCAGAGCGTGTCGGGCCGCTGGTCGGCGACGCGCTCCTCCCACATCCGCTGCATGCGGTCCATCGCCACCGAGTACTCGATGAGGCGGTCGGTGTCGTCGATGAGAGTCAGGGGCCGGGACTTCACGAGTTCATTCGTACACCGCCGGTCCGGCCACCGCGCCGAGAGGGTGGTCCCGAGCTGGGGAAATCCAGGTGAGGTGGCCTGATTACAAGGATTACGATGCGACCAGCAAGAATGGGTACGCAGTAACCATTGCTGACAAGACTTTCCGCCCGACCCGTAACCAGCCTGGGGAGTGACGAACCATCGTGGCCGATGACAACAGTGCCGAGCAGACCGCTGCGTTGAGCGAGGAGTCGCTCTCCGCCGCCGCGGAAGCTGCTGAGAAGGCGTTCGCCTCGGCCTCGACCCTGGACGAGCTGGCTGCCGCCAAGACCGAGTACATGGGTGGCAAGTCGCCGATCTCGCTGGCGCAGCGCTCGCTGGGCACGCTGCCCAAGGAGGAGAAGGCCGACGCCGGCAAGCGCGTCAATGTCGCGCGCGGCCGGGTGTCGCAGGCGTACGAGACCCGCCAGGCCGAGCTGCTCGCCGAGCGCGACGCGGCGGTTCTGGTCGCCGAGACCATCGACGTCACCCTGCCCGCCCGTCGGCACGCCCAGGGCGCGCGGCATCCGATCTCGGTGCTGTCCGAGCGGGTCGCGGATGTGTTCGTGGCCATGGGCTGGGAGGTCGCCGAGGGTCCCGAGGTCGAGACCGAGCACTTCAACTTCGACGCCCTCAACTTCCTGCCGGACCACCCGGCCCGCACCATGCAGGACACCTTCCACATCGCGCCGGAGGGTTCGCGGCAGGTGCTGCGCACGCACACCTCGCCGGTTCAGGTGCGCTCCATGCTGTCTCGTGAGCTGCCGATCTACGTGGTCTGCCCGGGGCGGACCTTCCGCACCGACGAGCTGGACGCCACCCACACCCCGGTGTTCTCGCAGATCGAGGGTCTGGCCATCGACAAGGGCCTGACCATGGCGCACCTCAAGGGCACCCTGGACTCCTTCGCGCGGGCGCTGTTCGGTCCGAACACCACCACGCGCATGCGGCCCAGCTTCTTCCCCTTCACCGAGCCGTCCGCCGAGGTGGACGTGTGGTTCGAGGACAAGAAGGGCGGCCCCGGCTGGGTCGAGTGGGGCGGCTGCGGCATGGTGAACCCGAAGGTGCTCATCGCCAGCGGCATCGATCCCGAGGTGTACAGCGGTTTCGCGTTCGGCATGGGTCTGGAACGGACCCTGCAGTTCCGCAATGGCCTGCCGGACATGCGTGACATCGTCGAGGGCGATGTGCGCTTCACGCTGCCGTTCGGCATCCAGTCCTGACCTGACCCCGATACGAGGAAGCGAAACGTCAAGTGCGAGTAGCGCAGTCCTGGCTGACGGAAATCCTGCAGCGGACCACCCCCGGGTGGTCGGTGACGCCGGAGGAGCTCGACGCGGGGTTCGTCCGGGTCGGGCTGGAGGTCGAAGAGGTCGACCGGTTGCACCAGGTGCAGGGTGACATCGAGCACCCGCTGGTGGTCGGACGGGTCGCCGAGATCACCGAGCTGACCGAGTTCAAGAAGCCGATCCGCTTCTGCAAGGTGGACGTCGGCAATCCCGAGCTGCAGGAGATCGTCTGCGGCGCACGGAATTTCGCCGTCGGCGACCTGGTGGTCGTGGTGCTGCCCGGTGGCGTGCTGCCCGGTGGCTTCCAGATCGCGTCGCGGAAGACCTACGGCCACACCAGCAACGGCATGATCTGCTCGGTCGCCGAACTGGGGATCGGGAAGGATCACAGCGGCATCCTGGTGCTGGAGCCCGGCACCGCCGAGCCCGGCGCGGACGCCAATGAGCTGCTGGGTCTGGACGATACGGTCATCGAGCTGGCCATCACCCCCGATCGCGGCTATGCCTTCTCGGCGCGCGGCCTGGCGCGTGAACTGGCCTGTGGCTTCGACCTGGAATACGGGGATCCGGCCGTGCGGCTGCTGCCGGACGACGAGGCCGATGCCTGGTCGGTGAAGCTCGAGCCCGATTCGCTGTGCACGCGCTTCGCGGTGCGCCGGGTGACCGGCATCGACCCGAAGGCCGTGAGCCCGTGGTGGCTGCAGCGTCGCCTGCTGCTCTCGGGCGTGCGACCCATCTCCCCGGCCGTCGACGTCACCAACTACGTGATGCTCGAGCTCGGCCAGCCGCTGCATGCCTTCGACGCCACGAAGGTGCAGGGCGGTTTCGTGGTGCGCCGCGCGCACAAGGGCGAAACCTTGCGCACCCTCGACGAGGCCGAGCGCACCCTCGACTCCGAGGACGTGGTGATCGCCGATGACAGCGGCGTCATCTCGCTCGCGGGCATCATGGGCGGCGCGAGCACCGAGGTGTCCGGCACCTCCACCGACATCCTGCTCGAGGCCGCCACCTGGAACCCGGTGGCCGTGGCTCGCACCGCGCGCCGCCACAAGCTCGGTTCCGAGGCCAGCCGCCGGTTCGAGCGGATCGTGGACCCCGAGGTCAATGTGGCCGCGCTGGATCGCGCCGCCACGCTGCTGGCCGAGATCGCCGGTGGCACAGTCGAATCCGTGCTGACCGACGTGCGCGTGCCCACCCCGGCGCGGGAGCCGATCGTCATGGACATCGACCTGGCCGACCGCACCGCGGGCGTGCACTACGCGCCCGGCGCGGCCACCCGCCGTCTGCAGCAGGTGGGCTGCGCCATCGAGGTCGGCGTCAGCGAGTCCGGGCACGGGCAGCTGGTCGTCACCCCGCCGAGCTGGCGGCCCGACCTCACCCAGCCGGCCGACCTGGTGGAGGAGGTGCTGCGCCTGGAGGGTCTGGACAAGATCCCGTCGGTGCTGCCCACCGCCCCCGCCGGCCGCGGCCTCACCGCCCAGCAGCGTCGTCGCCGCGCGGTGAGCAAGGCGCTGGCATTCGAGGGCTGCGTCGAGGTGCCCGCGCCGGTCTTCATGCCCGGCGGTGTCTTCGACACCTGGGGTCTGGACGCCGATGACTCGCGCCGCAAGACGCTGCGCGTGCTCAACCCGCTCGATGTCGAGCGCGCCGAGCTGTCGTCCACGCTGCTGCCCGGTCTGTTAGAGATCGCCGCCCGCAATATCTCCCGCGGGGAGCGCGACCTCGCCATCTACGGCATCGGCCAGGTCACGCTGCCGAACGAGCAGACCGTGCCGGTGGGCCCGCTGCCCGTCGACCGCCGTCCCACCGAGGACGAGATCGGCGTGCTGCTGCGGTCGCTGCCGGAGCAGCCGATCCACATCGGTGCCGTGCTCACCGGTCGCCGCGAGCCGCGGGGCCCGTGGGGTGCGGGTCGTGCGGTCGAGGCGGGCGATGCCTTCGCCCTGGTGGACGCGATCGCCGACGCTTCGGACCTGGTGATCGAACGTCGTGCCGCGCAATACCTTCCGTGGCACCCGGGCCGGTGCGCCGAGCTCGTCGTCGACGGGGTGGTCATCGGCCACGCCGGTGAACTGCACCCCGCGGTCCTGGAGCGCTCGGGCCTGCCCCCGCGCACCTGCGCCGTGGAACTCGACCTCGACGCACTGCCGCTGCGCGAAATCCGGCCCACCCCCGTGGTTTCCGCGTTCCCCGCAGTGCTGCAGGACGTGTCGATCAGCGTCGACAAGGCTGTCTCCGCCGCCGCCGTGGAGGACGCCCTCCGCGCCGGCGCGGGCGAACTGCTCGAGAACATCTCGCTCTTCGATGTCTACGAGGGCGCCCAGGCCGGTGAGGGTCGCAAGTCCCTGACCTACGCCCTGCGCTTCCGCGCCATCGACCGCACCCTGACCGAGGACGAGGCCAGCGCCGCCCGCGACGCAGCCGTCGCCGCCGCGTCCTCCGCGGTAGGAGCGGTCATCCGCGCCTGACCCGAACCGGCAAACACAACGGAGGCTCCGAACCCGGAGCCTCCGTTGTCATTTCCCCGGTTCGCTCAGCTCGGTGGTGTCGCTCGCGCGGATGTCGACAACTTCGATCAGCAGAGGCAGGCGGAGCGGGATCTCCGCGCCGACAGCGGTCAGGAGGCGAGTGGTACGGCCGATCAGGCGAATCTCCCAACCCGATATCGTCTGCGCCCCACCGTCATTCGAGCTTCGACCCTGTCGATAGCGGTGATTCGCCGCGGGATTTCCCGGCGTTGGTCAGCACTCATCGCTACTCATCGCTCGCAGCACAGCATCGACCAGGCCGAAGGCATATGCCTCGGCCCCGAACGAAAACTGAAAACCCAAAAGATCAAAAGATGCCTGGAGAAGGGAGGGGGCGGGGTTGGGGGCGCGCCTTCGTCTCCCAGCCCGCTCACCTTTGAACCTGCATGTGGGTGTCGCTGCAGGAGGTATTCGCTTGGATCTCGGGGTTGCGGTATCCGCAGGATGGGATGTAGCGAGGAGAAGACCGCTGTGGCTGTTCGGCGTTCGAGGAACTCAGGATGGACTTGCGATGGGTTGTGTCTGTAGAAGGTGATGCGTGCAGTCCCCGGGCCGGGATCGGTGGGAAACGCTCCCGACCCGGCGTCAGCCCAAGTCCGGTAGGGCAGGCGAGGTGACCACACTTCCCCGCGCCCTGCGCACACCAGCCCGACACGAGCAGCCGGGAATCACGCCACCCGAGCACCCCACCTCCAGCAACTGGATTCGATCGCAGCCGCGACCTGCTGCGGTCAAGTCCCAGGGCGTGGTGTAACTCGGGTGGTCACCGCATGATCCGGTATTCGGTCAGGCGGTGAGCTCTGCGGGTGCGGTGTCCTCCTGTTCGTCGGCGGAGGTGAGCCCGCGGGAGCGGGCCAGAACGTCCAGGCCGAGGTAGCGTCGGCCTTCGATCCATTCGTCGTGTTGCTCGGCCAGGACGGCGCCGACCAGGCGGATGATCGAGCCGCGGTCGGGGAAGATCCCGACGACGTCGGTGCGGCGGCGGATCTCCTTGTTCAGTCGTTCCTGCGGATTGTTGCTCCAGATCTGTCGCCAGATCTGTTTGGGGAACGCGGTGAAGGCGAGCAGGTCAGCGCGGGCGGCGTCGAGGTGGTCGGCGACCTTCGGCAGTTTCTCGGCGAGGGCGTCGAGCATCCGATCATATTGGGCGGCAACTGATTCAGTGTCTGCTTGATCGAATACCGAATGCAGCAGGGTCCGCACCCACGGCCAGGACGATTTCGGGCAGACCGACATCAGGTTCACCGTGTAGTGGGTGCGGCAGCGCTGCCAGCTCGCGCCCGGCAGCGTCGCCCCGATCGCCGCGACGAGCCCGGCATGGGCGTCGGAGGTGACCAGGGCGACGCCGGTCAGGCCGCGAGCGACCAGGTCACGGAAGAACGCCAGCCAACCGGCGCCGTCTTCACCGGAAACCACTTGCAGACCGAGGATTTCGCGGTAGCCGTCGGCGTTGACACCGGTGGCGATCAAGCAGTGGACGTTCACAACACGCCCGTTCTCGCGGACCTTCAGCACCAGGGCGTCAGCGGCGACGAACGTGTAGGGCCCTTGGTCGAGCGGGCGGGTGCGGAACGCCTCGACCTGGGCGTCGAGATCGCGGGCCATCATCGACACCTGGGACTTGGAAAGGCTTGTGATGCCGAGGGATTCGACGAGTTTCTCCATCCGCCGCGTCGACACCCCGAGCAGATAGCAGGTGGCGACCACCGAGGTCAGGGCTCGTTCGGCGCGTTTGCGGCGTTCGAGCAGCCACTCCGGGAAATAGCTGCCGGACCGCAGTTTCGGGATCGCCACGTCGATGGTGCCGACGCGGGTGTCGAAGTCTCGGTGGCGGTAGCCGTTGCGGTGGTTGACGCGGTCGTCGCTGCGTTCGCCGTAGCCGGCGCCGCAGGCGGCGTCGGCCTCGGCGCTCATCAAGGTTTGTACGAAGCTCGACACCATGGCGCGCAGCAGGTCCGGGCTGGCCATCGCCACTTGTTCGGCGAAGGGCTTGGCAGGGTCGATAGGCTGGAGATTGGTCATCGCGTGGTCTTCTTCCTTCGGAGCGACTTGGTAGGTCTTCTGAAGGATCACGCGGTGGCCACCCTGCTGTCCGGGGATTACGACAGACTCAACAGCCGATCGCTGCTGCTACACCACGCTATTGGACGCAACCTGTTGTGCGATGGGCTGCCCGGCTCGGCGGCATACGTGATGCCAGCGCGCAGGACAGTGTTGTGCGGGTCGAGCGCTTGCCAGCGTCCGCGTCGACCGGGCGCGTGATGCGGCCGAGATAATCACAGCCATCGGCGACGCGGTAGCCACCGGAGTCCGGGTCTCGGGTGAGGGTGACCAGCTCCCGTACCGGCACCACCGGGCGGAGCCAGCGTTCGCGTGGTGACTCTGGTTGCGCGTCACGCGAACCCGACCACCGCGCACGCGCCGGCGCAGGTGCGGCGGCGGACGCCACGGCCAAATTGCCGCGCACAACAGTGGTCAGCGGGTGATCACCGCCGGGGACTCGCTCGCAGTCGGTGAGGGCCCGTTCGTGCAGTGGAACGGCAAACCCTGGTTTGTCAGGAATGTGGCGGTGCTGTGGGGATGGTTGCGGCGGTAGCGGTGCCGTCGCGACGATCTTGGACGAAGCCGGCTTGTCCGCGCGTGTCGCAGCCGACGTCCTCGGGCACGCCGACCCCTCGACGGCCCAGCGTCGGTACACGGCCCGGGGGCGGGTGCATCCGGCGGCGGCCGCCGCGCTTCACAATGCGGTCGGCGCGAAGTGAATTAGTTGGGAGTTGGTTGGGGTTACAGTGCGGTTTGCGGGTTCCCCGGTGCGGGTACTGGTGTAACTGCCAGCGTTGTCGCTGGTCAGTCACCCCATGTGCGCCCCCGGCAGGAATCGAACCTGCGACCTAGGGATTAGTAGTTCCTGCCCCCGAAACACTGTCCTGACCTGCGCAAATACTGGTCCCGGGGGAGTGAAACCGCAGAATCCCTAGGTGGACCGATCCGTCCCGACTGATCTTGATGGTCGCGCGTAAAGCCCGGTGCCGCAGCCTACGTCGGCCCGCCGCATCGCTGTAGCGGCGTCGATGACTGGCCCATCGGCGCTTGTCTCCCACAGCTGAGTAGTCCTGTGGTACCCGCGTCGCGATCAGGTTGGAACCACGCATAACGACCGACCTGAGCGCGCCCGGCCGCTCACACATCCCGCCCGCTGGAAGGTCCTGCGAGGGATAGACAGCCTTCTATGTCCGCGCTGTACGCCATTGTGGTGCACGTCGGTTGATCGCGGCTTCCGTCGTGATGGTCGCGCTCGTGAACAATCCTTGCCCGAACAAGCCCAAACACAACCAGAACTACATCAGCTGGAGCCTCGGAGTGTGCTGGGGTGGAACGCTTCTCGCGCTGGTGGCGAGCTTAGTGGTGCTTCTACGCGCAGCGATCACGCGCACTTGGACCTGGACGTGACCGACAGTGGCCATGGTAGTGAAAGTGACCGGTTCCATCGGCAGCCTCGCTACCGCCGGTCCGCTGTCGGATCACCAGCTCGCCCGCCGGATGATGATAAGCAAAGACGCGATGGATCCGGTTCCGTGCGTCGTCTCCTGTATGTGATCCTGCGCAATCAATCGCTTACAGCCGATTATTCGCCGAACATTGCTCGTGCAGATACTCTATGTGGCGCGCGTGACTGCACGTTGAACCGCCAAGGGGGCACTGTGGTGAAGGAAGAGAGCACCGATGTGGCCATCTCTTCGAACCGAGTCAGACGGTGGGTGGTGGGCACGGCAACTACCCTGGGACTACCCGCACTTGTCACTGCATTGCTTAAAGGGTTTGCAAAGGATCACCCAGCGCTGCTGGTAGCGGGATTTGCGGTATATGCGACAGTTCTAGTCGTCGCGGCGTTCCTTTGGCGCACCGTCAAAGGAGAAGTGAATCACTGGATTCAACGTCAAGCTGATGGAATTAGTATCATGGCGGGCCGTGTACTCTCCCGATATGACCGCCTGTATCGACACCAGCTTCGAAATCGACTGAAGCAAATTGGCAGTACGGGTGCGGCCGAGATCGACTCGTCGCGCCTATTGTTCGAGGATGTATATGTTCAAATCCATATCGCCGAACGCCGTCCGATAAATATCCCCTCCGACGCGCTCTCGGCTGAAAGCCTCCTGAACACGCGACGGCTACGGATACTCGATATCCTCAACGAAAATAAGGTGCGTGTGCTGGTAGTCCTCGGTGCTGCCGGAATGGGCAAGACGTCACTATCGCACTACCTCGCGCATGAACTCACCTCTAGTAGTAAGAAATCTGGACACAGCCTGGGGCGCAAGGAGGGCCAGCTCAAAAATCTTCGAGGAGTAATTCCAATACTGATCACTTTGCCGGACTGTGCGCCCCAGATTTTGGGAGGTGATTCACTATCTCTCGCGAGGCTAGGATCTCTCGGTGGGCGAGAAATCGAAGGCTGTCAAAAATGGCTGGAGGCCCAGCTCGCAAAAGGGAATTGTCTTGTGATCATGGACGGGCTGGACGAGGTTGCGGATGTACGGTCGCGCAGGGAAATTATATCGTGGATTGAGAAATCGCCAGCCTGGAAAAATTATGAGAATCGATTCGTGTTTACCTGTCGGCCAGATACCTACCTTAGTAGCCCTGTATCGCAAGTGGACCTAGTGGCGCAGGTCATGCCTCTGACTGGGGACCAAGTGGCGGCCTTTACTCGTAAGCGGTTCTTGGCGATGCTTCGATCTGAATCGCAACGGCATGCCGATCGTTTTCTCAAACAAATTCAGGATCATGATCTGCACGACCTCGCAGTAAATCCGTTACTGCTCACGATGATGATTTCGCTCTATCGAACTCTCCTGGATGTCTCGCTAGATCCGAGACTCCCTGAAAGTCGCGTAGATCTATATCGAGAGATTTGCGACGTGCTGTTGTGTCGACGAGTTTCGCCAGGGCTCGATCCGGCCCAAAAACGTACGGCCTTGACCTCGTTGGCATTTGCCATGATGGCTAACAGAGAATTATCATCAACGATCCCAACGCTTTCTCCACAAATTGGTGCGGGCGACCTCGAAGGCCCAGCTCGTGCGCTGAAATCCGACGGGCTTGTTACATTGACAGCTGGTGGCGCTGTCTCATTCACCCACAAGACATTTCAAGAGTATCTTGCAGCGGTGCATATCCATGAGAACCATCTTGTGCATACTCTGATGGCGCATGTACGAGAGGACCCAGACTGGTGGCGCGGCTGTGTTCTATTCTTGGCTTGGATGAAGCATGATACGGGGCAAGAAGAGTCGGCCGTTCTTGTAGACGAATTCTTACGCGCACCGTCTCGCCAATCAGCTGAGCTCTTCGCAGAGATCTCCTTGTTCAGCCTCATTCGCCGGAGAACTCCTCAGCTTGTATCGGCGAAGGTATTCCTTATATTTGCGGAATGCACTAAAAACGATACCAACTTCCCATTGCCCGATGCTCCATATCCTAGCAATCTTGACGAGCCAGTCCGCGGCGTCCGCGGTGGTGACGCGGTTCGCTTCGTTGCATGGGCAAATTCCGTTCTGGGGCCATCCTCGAAGTACCGCCTGCCTACTGTAGCCGAACTGGACCAGCTCGCAAATGGAGATTTGGCTCCAGCGAACATGAGAAGGGCTTGGCTCAACTCGGAGTTCGGTCTGCCTACTCGATGGGTCCGAAGCGGAACTATGAGCACGGTGGATCGGCCGGACAGGCTGGTATTAGATGAAGTGACAAACATGGTAATAAGATCACTTTCGGCGAATACCGATCAGATCGCGAGTGAGCTGCACGATGATAGCGTTCGCGCTTATTTTCCAATTTTAGCTATTGTTCACTTTATCGACGCTGAACTTGCCCGAAGGATTGCAATAAGGGTTGGCCAACTCGATAATCGGCTGCAAGCGTCGATAAATTTCCGATTAGATAGTTATTGCATAAATGCTCTCGTAATCGCTGCCGCGCTTGATCCTGAATTTGTGAAAGCTGGCACAGATGTACTTTCCGGCAATGAGATGGACGACTTGGTTCAAGGGATTGCGTGCGAACTGTCCAAAGCCAGAGCAGGGTCCATCTCCGACGTGAAAGACGAGAATAACGTACTCTTAGTCTCCGAAGAGCTGAGGAAGAAAGGCAATCCGCTTGAGCCTTGTTTCATTCTCGAAGTGGCACTTACCTACGGTCGGGATGACCCATTCAATGCTGTGCAGATTGTGATTCTCGCACGTCTGCTCGCTCGAGCATCAGGTGCGGAAACCGTCGTTGGAATACATGATTCTCCCGACGGCCCTTCTGATAACCTTGTCAAGGCTGAGCTTATGGCAGACCGAGTTCACGGGTTGTCACGCTGGGAGACTGACCTACTTAGAGAACTGATCTCAATTGCGACACCGGTTTTCCGACGTGATCGGCAAATAACACCGAAGCTTGCAGCTAAGATCCGGCATTTGGCAGTATATTTGGCTCAAAAATCAAGCCATGAGGCGATATCGTCGCGGCTCCGAAAGATCGCGATTGATGCCACACTTCTGGAGCGTCGATTCTGTGTTGAGGCGCAACCCGACGAACTTATTGTCCTGACCGCCGACGACTGGGGGAACTAGTGGCTCTCGTACGTCAAAGCGCAAACTATCTTTATACCGAGGCTTTCGCGGGGAGGTTGCCACAGCAACTGGCATCGCAGGTTGAGCTTGAATTGAATCATCGAGCCGGCTCTAGTGAGATGCAGGCATGGTCCAATAGTCTTCCAACGTTTCTTGTGGATGTCGTCGACGGCGGTCTTGGTGATGTAGAAGTCCTACTTGAACAGAGACTTCCGCACAGCCCTAAGAGAATTGACGCTATTTTATGCGGCGTCCATCCGAGGACGGGGGGTCCGAGTTATGTCCTGGTTGAATTAAAGGCGTGGTCGAACGCTGAATTGGCAGGAGTTGGGTTGGTATCACTGGCGAGTTACTCGGATCCTGTATTGCACCCCGTAGAACAAGTACGCTCCTACTGCAGGTATCTGATAGATGTAACTCCGGAACTAGATGCGATACCGGATAGTTTGCATGGAATCGCATACCTTCACAACGCTAAGGCCGCGGATGTCCAATCGCTCATGCTCTACACTCCGAGCAATTACGGTCGGATGTTCACCGGCGACGACCGGGCCGAAATGCTGGATTATCTTAGGTCTGTGCTTGATGTTGACGCGGGCAGAGATCGCGCACGGAAGACGGCCGACTCTTTTTTGGCGTTTAATCACTCACCATCAAAACCGCTGCTGCAGCTTGCAGCGGAAGGAATTCAAAGAGGCGATGAATCCATACTGGTGGATGAGCAGCGCGTTGCATACAGCATAGTAATGCAAGCTGTTAATCGTGCGCGGGCTGCAAAGAGGCAGACCGTAATTATTGTCGAGGGCGGTCCAGGATCTGGGAAAAGCACACTCGCATTGAGTATGCTCGGAGACCTCGTTAGGCAAGGAATAATTGTGCATCATGCAACGGGGTCCAGCACACTGACAAATACCTTGCGCAAAGTGGCGGGTACGAGGAATCCTCGCATTAAGGCATTGTTCAAATATTTCAATAGTTATGTTAGCGCGAGTCCGCTAGAACTCGATGTCCTAATATGTGATGAAGCTCATCGAATCCGTGAAACCAGTGTAAACCGGTTTACTCGCAGGGAAGCTCGTATCAAAGCCCGAAAGCAGGTTGAGGAACTCATTAGCGCTGCCTGGGTGTCAGTATTCTTCATCGATGAATCTCAGATTGTGCGACCCGGAGAATCGGGCTCTGTCGGAAGCATAATGACTGCCGCTGAGGCGGCGGGATGCGCAATCGAAACAATTCATCTTACCGGTCAGTTTCGATTCGGCGGTTCGGATACGTTTGAAACCTGGGTTCAAAGATTGCTTTCCGCGGGTCAACCGCCTGCAATCACCTGGAGCCAATTGACTCAGGGGCAAGATGATGAATTTCGAGTAGTCAGCGCGTCATCCCCAGAGGATCTTGAAGCCTGGCTTCGGTACCAGCAGGAACAGCGTGGGGGAACAGCCAGGCTAACTGCGGGCCTCTGTTGGCCATGGAGTGATCCAATAGATGATGAATACGGAAGAAGACTGGTCGCTGATGTTGAGATAGGAAACTGGCGACGGCCATGGAATGCGAAGTCAGGCAGGCATATTATCGGAGTGCCAGATTCTTACTCATGGGCCTCCGACGACCGTGGGTTCGAGCAGATTGGATGCATCTATACCGCCCAAGGGTTCGAATACGATTGGGCGGGGGTTATTTTTGGGCCGGATCTTGTTCGTAGGGGAGACCGTTGGCTAGCTCGTCCGGAATGCTCCCGCGATCCTGCTGTTGAAAAAGTAGGTGAGACTCAATTTGAAGCCTTGATCCTTAACACCTATAAAGTTTTGCTAACTCGCGGAATGCGGGGAGTGGGTGTTTATTCGACCGATCCTGAGACCCAAGCGTTCCTGGAGGCAATGGCCCGATAGAGCTTTCCGGCTGAAAAACGTGTTTTGATGGTGGTCTATGCAGCCGGGCGAGGTCAGAGTGCGCGCGCGTTGATGTAGATGATGGTAACGAAATGCGCCTCGGGCTCGTGATTGTCTTTATGAGGCCGTCACCCAGGGGCATCGCTGATTCAATCCCAGTATCGCGCACCAAGGTTCGACCAGTTCAGGCCCGGTTTCCACCGGGCCTTTCTGCCGTTCTCTACTTGTGACCTGACCGCTACCTACTCCTCCGCCTCGAAAGTGCCTCCGCAGAGCCAGCAGGAGATCGATCCGGCCTCGTAGACGCTGCGGGAAACTCGGATCTTCCGGCCACAATCGCACTCTGCGGACAGGCCGTTGTTGTTGGACTTGCGTCCGCCGCGCCGGCCCGGTTCGTGACGCCGGTAGGCAACCAACGCGAAAGCGAGCTCCTCCAGTTCATCTCGGTAGAGTTCGCGGGTCTTGTCCGGCACGGTGGTGAGCGACCATCCGATCTTCTCGTGATGCTCCAGGGTGAGCCCAAGCCCTTCGCCGAGGACGCGGAATCGCTCGTTGTGCCAGCGGCCTTGGCGGCTGGTGTCCTTGATCCCGCGCGTGACCGCGACGCCGTGTGCGGCCTCGTGGAGCAGGGTGCCGAGCACACCGGCAGCGCCTCGCTGGAGTCCTTCGCCGCCGATGAACAGTTCGTGGAGTTCGTATTCACCACGCACCCACCGATTCGGTGCGAAGTGCCCCAGGGTGAGGTCGCTGCCGATCGATCCCGAACCTACGGTCAGCACCACCTCTGGTACGTCCGGGTGGCGGGAACGGATTGCCGCCCAGACGCCTTCCAATGCGGAGACGAGCAGGCCGGTGATGGTGTCGGAGTCGGTCATGATCTCCGGTTCCTTCCGAGTGCTTGACACGTACGTGTCAACCAGCGGCCCAATGGTTTTGACACGCACGTGTCAATGGGAATGGGGACCTCGGACAGCGTGGAATCCCTGGGCGCGCGCCGCGCTCTCCGAGGGGCAGGCCCGCGGCCTGCCCCCCACCGCCTGCCCGCCGCGCCGTAGAGGCTCCCGATCAAGGACGAATTTCCGATCACTCCACTGCAGGGAAATTCGGACCGCCGGTTGGAAAATCGTCCTTGACTCGTGGAGGGACGGCGCGGCTACCATGCGGCGCGCACCCAGGGATACCGAAACTGATTCTGTCGCACCGGCAGTGGTCTCTCGCCGGACTCGGAACCGCCGCTATTCGCACCGAGCCGGACCGTGAACTCCGCCACGATCGCACCGGGACGCCACCACACTGCCAGACGCTACCGCCTACCGGACCGCCAGTTACTCGCCTTCGTTACCTACTGCAACTACGCACCCAACTGCACCGATTCTCACCCAACAGTACTTACTCCTCTTCCCTCTTGAATTTTCTTGTTACTCATAGTTTCTCGCCTTACCGCCCTCCTTCCCTTCTCCTGCTTCATGCTCAGAGGACAGCAATAACGCACTGATGGGTGTTATTGCTGTCCTCTGAGCATGAAGCAGATCACCGCTGGTCAGGGGCGGGAAAGCGTGCGACTTGCCTGCATATTGACGAACGCGAACGACCATCGTTTGTTGATCGCATGTCGAGGTGTCCGCCGGAATTCCAGTCTTTAAGCGCTGAGGGCACCACCTCGTGCCGGTCATCGACCATGGTTATGCCGTTCGGATCCCACGGTGTTGCCCGGCGTGTCGCGAGTGAAGGACGCCCTTGTTCCGGTGTCCGGCTGGCCCTTCGAATGCTCGCTGCGCCCGGTGTGTGGGCGGGGGCGCGGAATGCTACAGGTGCCGCCCCTCCAGCGATTCCAGGGTCCACGCGCCCACCCGACCGAATTTCCGCTCCCACTATCGCGATTGCCGTGCGGCCTGGTGTCGGAAATTCGGTCGGCGCGTCCCCTGGAATCGGGAGGTACTGCGGCACCTAAGGCGGGCACTAAGCGGGCAGGACGGGCCTGCCCGCCTCCCTCACGCGCCCCCGCCCTGTGTCTATGTAGACGAGGGCCTCGTTGGGTACTGTGGCGAGTTCGCCCGGCGGTACACCCCTTCGGTTTCTACTAAGGGACGCAAGGTATTTCGCGCCTTGTGAAGAGAGGACCGGACTCCTTCGGGGCTGATGTGGAGGAAGCTGGCGATCTCCGTGGGGGTGTACCCCTGCGCTGTCCAAGCGAGAATCTGGCGTTGGCGCTGAGGCAGCCGTTGCAGGAAGCGGTTCAGATCCAGCTTGGTCAGCATTGCTTCCAGAGATTCCTCGGCGGTGAACTCGTCCCCACTCGACAGCAACCGCTGATCCTCGTTCCCGGCCAGCAACAGATCCAGCGAAGACTCACGAGCGGCTAGACGCATGCGGTGGCGCAGTTTACGAATAATCACCACTCGAATCCAGCTCGCCGGGTACGTGATCGCCGTCCAGTCCCTGAACGCCTCGATCATCGACTCCTGCACGATCTCGTTTGCGTCGGCGGTGCTCGCACCCTGCATCACAAGGAAGCCCACCAGGCCCGGAGCGCACCTGCGGAAGAACTGCTCGAACTCTGCGTGCCGGGTCGCGAGCCGTTCCCTGTACTGGGCGAGCTCAATGGGCCCTAGCAACTCGGTTGAGTCGAACAGGGAAAGTTGGCCCAACTCCTCGAGTCGAGCGCTTAGCTCGTGGAATCTGACCATGGCCAGCGGCGAATTCGCGACGCTGGTGCGAGTGCTCACGTCATCGCCTCCGGCGGGCTGGGAGTTTGATCACGATCACGTCGGTATTGGCCAGCAGCCACCGCACATGCTGGGCTGCAGACCAGCCCAGCTCAAGAACGATGAGGCAGGCGATCGGCAGCGTCGCCGCCTGGGCCATCTGTGCGACGTGCGGCCACGGCGCCGCCCCCCAGCCGGTGATCACATCGACGGACAGCAAGCCGCCGGTCCAGCGCTGCCTTCGAATCGCTCGAACCAGACCATGCGCCGCCTCGGGCTGGTCGTGGTCGAGCGGACGGTCAACATACATGTTGCTCTCCCGCGCGTCTGTCGAAAGGAACACTCGAACCGGTCGCGCTCCGACCAAGAAGTTGGGCCGCTCCGAGTGTGAATCTGCAGTTGTCCGCCGTATCTTCCCCGCCCATATCTGCATGTCGGAAGCGAAAAAGAGGACCAGGTGACAAGCGTCACATCTAGTGAACGCGGGGTGAATACATTCCCCCCAATACCCACAGGCGCGCTTTCTGTGCGTCTGTCGAAATGGGGTCCGCCGCCCGCGCTCCGACCAAGATCAGGGCGGTGGACCCCTCCCACCCTGTACCGACGATCAGGTACTGATAGGTGGTCGCCGGAAGTTAGGCGAACGCCCTTGACGGCCCCTGTACCACCGCCCGAAGACAGCGTGGAAACCGCAGGAGCCAACCGCCAATGTCGGCACGACCGGTCCCTCGGATCCAACAAACGGGCTAACGCTGACTACAGACAACGATCCTCGCCCGGCCGCTGGTGGGGATCGTGACTGGCCGCTGACACAACCTAACCGATCGCAGGACAGGGTTCACTCTCGATCCGGATCGGCCGGTATGCCGTAGATGGTCACTGGTGTGCTCCACCGTGCCAGAGTGTGGCGTGAGGTTCACCCCGAACGGTGGACAGTTGGCTAGGCAGCTTCCGTTGTGGCTGTCAGGGATTGCTCATAGCGCAGAGGGCTGAGCATTCCGATCGTGGAGTGGCGTCGAGTGCTGTTGTACCAGTCTATCCAATTGTCAACTGAGGCAACGAGTTCGGCCTTCGTTGGGTAGACGTGCCGGTAATAGTGCTCGTGCTTGAAACTCGACCAGAACGATTCGGCAGGACTGTTGTCCCAGCAGATCCCGGTCTCACCCATCGACCGCCGAAGCCCGTGTCGGGCACAGGCTTTCGCGGTAAGCCTGGCGGTGAACTCGCCACCGCGGTCCGAATGTAGCACCGTACCCTCGGGGCGGTAACCACGTGCGGCCACCGCTGCGTCGATGGCGGCGGTGACCATGTCAGCGCCGATATGGTCGGCGGTGATGTGGGCGAGCACGCGGCGGGAATGCCCGTCGCGGATCGCGCACAAGAACATGTCACCTTCTCCGCAGCTCAGATAGGTGATATCGGTCAACCAGACGGCATCGAGACGGCCCTGATCGAAGGTCCGGACCACCAGATCCGGCGGGAACGACGCGGCCGGATCGACCATAGTGGTGCGGACTTTGAAGGTGCGCGGGCTGATGCCCTCGATCCCGATCTCGGCCATGATCTTGGCGATGGTCTTGGCGGTGACCGTCTCGCCGCGCTCGCGCAGCTCCGCGGTGATCCGTGGTGACCCGTAGGTGCCGTGCGAGTCGGCGTGCACGTCGAGGACCTTCACCGTCAGGTCCGCACGTCGCTGTTGTCGCGAGGTGAGTTCCTTTGCAGCCCTGCGGTTTCGCCACTGATGGAAGCCAGATGCCGATACGTCCAGCAGGCGTGCCATGCGGGTGATGGAGAACCTGTGCGATGCCTGCCCGGTGCCGGCGATCTGGGTGACATCGGGGCAGGCGTACTTCGCCATCAGAGCGAACCGTTGCGGTTGTTCTGCATCGCGGCAAAGTACGCCGAGGCTTTTCTCAGGAACGCAATGTCTTTGTCCTGCTCGGTAACTCGCCGCCGTAAGGCCAGTAGTTCGGCGCGTTCGGCCGGATCCAGGGGCGTGTCACCGTGTGCTGCGGCGGCCTCGCTGCGGCGGCGTTCGTCCTTGACCCAATTGCTCAGAAGGCCCTCGTTGAGACCCAGCTCGCGGGCGACCTCGGCGATCGTGCGACCGGTGTCGATCACCCGGTGCGCAGCCTCGACCTTGTACTCGGCCGTGAACGACCGACGCTTGCGAGGAGGCATGATGGACATCCTTCCAGCAGGACCTCGGTCCCGCTAAATCGGTGTCCACCATCCGGGGTGAACCTCAGAGCAGATCACGGTTGACATGTATCGCCCAGGGCGTGATGGCACTGCAACCTGTCCGGCAAGATCGGAGGCACCTACCGGCCAGTGGGCGACGCGGGAGCGCGCATATCGAAGCCTGCTCAGTGGTACTTGAATGTCGTACCTTCTCAGTACCCTCATCCCATGTTCAGACCTTGGCTCTCGCGCGGCAACCGAGCGGTCACCGATCGGGATGACGTCACCCCTGGCCCCAACCCGGAACATGCTTGGAAAACACTTGCGCTGATGAATGAGTGGATCCGGCATGCGGACGCAAAGGCTGGCGTGACGCTGGCTTTCACTGGCGTGCTCGCAACGATGGTCTTCAACCTCGTCAAGGATTTCCACCATCGCACGACGGCATTCGATCTGCTGGTCGTTCTCACGTGTGCACTCTTGTTTCTGACGGCCGCGCTATGCGGATGGACACTCACACCTCGTGTGAACGACGGCGATGCTGATCCCCAGTCCATCAATTTGCTGTATTTCGGCAGCATCTCCCAACACTTCAAGAGCAGACGGCAGCAGTACAGCGAGGTTCTCAGCACCCTTACTGGGGACGACTCCGAGCTGATCAAGCACCTCTCCGCCCAGGTCCACGCGAACGCGAAGATCGCTACGATCAAGGCGAGGTCTGCCAAGTGGGCGATTCGTTCCGCACTGGCGACCGGTGTAGTCGTTGCGGCACTGGCAATCGTCGTCGGCATTAGTTGCTCATAGGAGGGGCCTCGATGGACGGCAATTACAAGCCCTACGACTACATCAAGAGCTCGGAACGGATTAAGGAGATTCTGAACCAGCCGTCCGGGACGTTCCAGGAGGTCGACGGGCTGCCCGATCGGGACAAGCTGACCTTCACCAATGGCTTCTACGGGACATGCTCCGCACTCTTTGTCGACATTCGGGGTTCTTCCACCCTCACACAAAAGCACAAGCGACCGACACTCGCGAAGATCTACCGTTCGTTCATCTCCGAGATGGTGGCCTTGCTCAACTCGGAACCCTTCGTGAGAGAAGTGAATATCGTTGGAGACTGTGTATGGGCCGTCTACAACACACCTTTCAAGTCTCATATCGACGACGTCTTCGCCGTCGCCTTCCAGGCAAACACATTGAAGAAACTCCTCAATCAACACTTCGAAAAGAAGGGCATTGACCCCATCAGCATCGGCATCGGTGCCGACTGGGGGCGTGCGCTGATGATCAAGGCGGGTTACAGCGGCAGCGGCATCAACGAGGTCATATACATGGGTGACGTCGTGAACCGCGCCGCGCATCTGGCTCACGAGGCCGGACGCCAATGGCAGAAGCCGATCTTTGTCGGTTCCGACTTCTTTGGAAACCTGAACGACCACAACCAGGGGCTTCTGAACTCTCAGTACGTGCAAGGCCTCGGTAGCATCTATGCAGGAGACGTCGTACGGACCGACATGAACGATTGGATCGATTCATTGGACTGACCCCGATCCGAATTCGACCATCTTCTGCCAACCCGGGGCCTTGACTGAGCCGCGCTCGTAGTAGTCGTCGTCGGACTCTTCGTCCAGCTTGCGCTGGCGGTCCACGCGTTCAGCTTCCAAGCGGGCCGAGTTTGCGTTCCTGTACGTCGATATCGATTCGAAGGTTGTATCGGCTCGTAGCTCGCGCAGCACCTCCCCGATGCTAGGTCGACGTCGAGAATGTCACCCACCGCTAGACCCCTGGAATAGTTCGCGGTACAAACCTCCGGCGGACAATAACGCGCTGACCTGACCAGTTCGGACTGGACAGTTTTGCGACCTCGACTACAGCTTGTCGCCGAGGCGGGCCTTGCGGTGGGCGTCGCGGGCTCGGGCCTCGGCGGTGGCGCGGGCGTAGCGGCCGATCATCTGGCGGGAACGCCAACCGGCCAGCATCATGAGGTCCTGCTCCTGGCCACCATTTGCGAGCCAATTGTGGGCGAAGAAGTGGCGTAGTTGGTGCGGGTGGAGGTGGGGGATGCCTGCGGCTTCGGCGCGGCGTTCCAGGAGTTGGTAGATGCCCCAACTGGTCATTCGGCCGCGTTTGCCGAGCCATAGGGCGGGATTGTCGTTGGCAGCCTTGGGATGTCGGGCGCGGATGCGGAGGTAGCGGCGCAGGGCGATGCGGGTTTTGTCACCGAAGGGAAGAACACGGGGGCGTCGGCCCTTGCCGATCACCAAGGCGGTGTTCTCCTGGAAGTCCAGGGCGTCGACGTCGAGGGCGGCGATCTCGCCGACGCGTGGGCCGATATCGGTCAGCAGGCGGATGATCGCGGTGTCGCGGCGGGCCTCGAAATCGGTGCCTTCGCAGGCGGCCAACAGTTTTCGGAGGTCTTCGATGGGTGGGACCGGGACCGGCTTCTCGGGGACGCGCGGTGGGCTCATCTTGTCGAACGGGTTGGATTCGAGGATTTCCTCGGCCTCCAGGTACGTGCAGAACTGCTGGAGGCTGCGGTACTGGCGGTGGGCGTACTCGGGGGTGATGGGTTTGCCGGTGCGGCGGTTGGTTCGGCCGAGGGTGTCGATGATGTATGCGCCGATGTTGTCGCGGGTCAGGGCGTCGGCGTTCGGTTCGATGGGTGGGGACTGAGATTCGAGGAAGGCGACGAAGTAGCCGACATCGCGGCTGTAGACGTCGATGGTGCCCTTGGCCTTGTTGGTGCGCCGCAGCTCGGTGACAAAGTCCTCCAGAAGCTCTGAGATGGCGTCGAGATCCTGCCCCATCTCACGAGTCTATTCGTGAAAGTTCCTTGGTGTTTGAGCGCTGTATGGGCTGGGTATTGGTGTAACTGCCAGCGTTTTCGCTGGTCAGTCACACTTTGCGCCCCCGGCAGGAATCGAACCTGCGACCTAGGGATTAGGCTGAGGCATCGCTACTCGATGCGACCTACTGTTGTCAATCACAACTGAAATGCCCTGGCTAGCTCCGAAATTGGCCGCATTAGAACAACTCCGGGCTATCGAACGCAATTTCGAAACATGCTGGCGGCGAGTCAATTTGGTGGGACTTAGTGGGGTGTCTCGACGAGCATTCTGGAGTTGGCCGGCTCCATGACCGTCCACTCGTAGCATCCCCCCATGGACGATATCGATTGGGATGATGTGCATGTCGAGACCGAGATCAGCGCTCCCGTCAGGGATAACGGTCAAACCGGACCGGGCATCTCGTGGTGGCACGGCCGAGGCCAACTGCGCTCCTGGGACCAGACTGGGCGAGGGGCCGGAGAACCGACGGTTCGGACGCTACTGTGGATGAACGGCATCGTGGTCGATCGGTGGACGACCAGTGAGTGCGTGTACCGGGCGCTGGACGCAGTCAGTGCCGACTATGAGAAGTTGGCAGCGGCAGTCTTCAATGCCACCAGCAACAATCTTCGAGCAGAGGTCGAGGACCATATCGAGATGCCACCGGGACGGATCGTCTTCATCGACCGGGTCTCTCTCGCCTCAGAGTTCCGGGGTCGGGGTGGCATCGGCCGAGTATTGATGGGACACATCCTCCGCCAACTGATGGGCGATCTCTACTCAATAGCTGTGACGTACCCGCAGCCCTTCGAACTCGAACACGGCTCACCGGACTTCACCAGCGAGTTGAAGAAGGTCCGTCATGTGTGGGAGTCCATCGGCTTCTTCCCCATTAACGAGGACATCTGGATCATGGATTCAGCGACGACGGCCCACGCGGACGCGATCGCGGGCCTTGAGCACCGGCTTGGTGTCTGAGGCCCACCGCGGGCCTTTTGGTACTTGATGAGGCACAGCGCCCGAATCAAACTGTGGTGCAGATACTTTGAGCCGCATAGCATCCCTGGCAACTGGTCGGTTTTTGCTGTTCAAACGGGCAGTCGTGACGGCAGTCCTGTGAAGCCTTTCCGAATCGAGATCGTTCGCTACCGGTATTTGGCCAGCCCTGCCGTGCCGAGTTCCAGATGGACGCCGCCGGGTCGGGACGGGGTCAACCTCTCGCGGCGTGACAGAGTGCGGAGTCTGTCGGAGCACGGCTGTACGGTAGGCGGCGTCGTGAGCTCTTCGTTCACCCAGTGTTGGTCATTCGAAGGGGTTAGCTGTGACAAAGAACCGCAAGACCCGAAGCGGCAAGGGCAAACCACCACGCCTGGTTCGGATTCGGACGATGCTGGTTGTGGACCGCGTCGAGGTACGCAGCATTGCAGGATGCGTCACGCTTCGAGTTAGCGATGTCGACAGTGATCCGATCAGCATCGCGATCCCGGGCGAGGCTGTACTCGGCCTGCTCGGCAACATCGAACAGGCTGTCCTCGACGCGGAAGAGCAGTACTGGAGCATCGTTGTCCCGTACGTACAGCGACTGGGCGCAACTGGCCCGGATGTCGTCGCCCGCGCTATGACGTCATGGCACCGCACGCAAGGCTGGGAGCGGGCAGCCAAGCACGTACCGCCGGACGACCCAATGTTCCTGCTGACCAACGCAGGCCACGTCGGAATAGGCACCAATCCGCCCGTGGGCGTCGGGTCTGTGCTGGCCATCTTCGACCCGCTGCAGCTTCGCCGGATCAGCCAGAGAATAGGGTCGGCGGCCCAGCAGGCTCTGCGCGAGATGGGCTCCCAACCGTGGCCGGTGCGCGCGGCGGTTGCGCACGACTATCTGATGGCCTGCCCTTGGCGTCAACCCGACACCTACAAAGACCCCTCACAGGACGAAGCAGCCGCGTACATGAAGAACCAATACGTTGAGCACCTGCGCCGGGAGCCGTACGTCCGCCCCGCCGAAAACAACCTGCCGAGCGTTTGATGAGCAGTGTTCGAGGGGCTTGGACTATCGATGCGCCCAATCTTCAAGTACCCCCACCTGTGACGGCACTTGGCGTCAAGCGGCAAATTCGGAAATAACAACGACAAAAGCTCCCACAACCAGGTCGTTAAACAACCGTCCAGTTCGAAAGCGTCGGATCGCGGCACGTCTCTTGGGCGAGCCGCCCCAGCGCATTTCGCACTGTTAAACCGGATTGACATGCAGTATATTGTTAACTAGGTGGTTTCTGGCGATCGTGAGCGGCCCGGCAGCCTCCTTGAAGGCTTGGAATGCGCAGGGTCGGGAGATAGGGGAACCCATCGGTCACGTATGGCGTGTCGATTTCGATAAACCGTGCCACACCCCCGCGTGAACCCCTGATGCTCCCGGGCAAATCCGATCACCAATTGTGCAATACCCGCATGAAGGGCGAGCCTACAATTACCACTTCCGATACCGACTCACAGAACGCAATGCATTTGCGCCAAGTGAAGATCTCAAACTTTCGATCGTGTATCGACACGACCGTGATTCTCCAGCCTGACATCACAATCTTAGTCGGCGAGAACAACGCGGGAAAGTCAAATATCATCGAAGCGCTCAGGCTATCGACGATGCCGCTGAGCCGACGCCGAACGCGATACTTCGAACTCGATGATGTTAACCGCAGAGACCCGAGCCCAGTCATAATTGAGACCGAATTCAGTGGCCTCTCCGACTTTCAGGCCGCTCATTATGTTGCCGCCTACGATATGGTGACAGAAGCTGCCACCTATCGGGCGACCTACACTCCAAACTTCGCCAAGCCAAGGCAATCACGGGTCGATTTTTCCGCAGGAAAGTATGGACGATCCGACACTGAGCCAGAGAAGCGCGAACAAATCAACCACGTCTACTTAGCACCACTCAGGGATGCCAACCGTGAGCTTGATTCGGGGTCGGGGAATCGGCTTGCCACTATCATTCAGGGTCTATTGACTAGCGAAGAGCAAGACGCATTTCTAACACTTGCGAGTAAGCAGCTGAAGGATCTAGAGGATCATCCAGCGATCACCGAACCGCGTAAAAAGATTCAAACCGAGCTGACGGCACTCACCGCGCCTATCCGGGGCCAAAAGGTAGGGCTTGGTTTCGACGATATTCGCCTGGACCGCTTGGCTCGCAGCTTACGTGTAAAAATGTCCGAGCACGAACTCGATCTCCAGGACCTGATGAACTCGGGTCTTGGCTATGCCAATCTTCTCTACTTGGCTACGGTCGTTCTAGAGCTCAGCAACGTACACGAATCTGAACTGACACTCTTCCTCGTGGAGGAACCAGAAGCCCACTTGCACCCGCAGCTTCAGGCGGTTCTGCTCGATTATCTTCGCGACCAAGCGCGGCAGTCCGCCACCATCGATGATGGCGCGCGGCCGGCTGGGCGTATTCAAGTCGTCGCCACGACGCATTCCCCAAATCTCGCCAGTGCAGTTGGGCTCGACAACATTGTCGTGGTTAAGGCAATCAGCGACCAGTCCGAGACCTACGCTCCCCCGCGCACCTGCGCGCTGGCTCTATCGAAGCTGAATCTCGATGACAAAGAGAAAAGAAAGATCAACCAATACCTCGACGTGACGAGAGCTGAGCTCCTCTTTGCGCGGAATGTAGTCCTGGTCGAGGGAATATCCGAGATGGTGATCATCCCCGCCCTAGCCCGGTATGCGGTGCTCGACGGACAGGATAAGGCTGCGTTGCTACAACGCTTCCGAGGGATCTCTCTGATAAATGTCGGAAGTGTCGATTTCGAGCCATACATCAAGCTATTGCTCCAGAAGATCGATGGGCATCGGCTTGTGGACCGGCTTGTAGCGGTCACCGACAAGGATCCTGAGCTGCCCAAAGAACAAACTGACGGCGAAGCGGATGCACCCGACTCGGTCAATGAAGAGGATGATACCTCGGAAGAAGTCGTCTACAACCGAGCATCTGATTTGCGAGAGTTGGCGCAGGCGCTGGGCGCGTCCGACGCCATACATATCGCGGAAGCACCGCACACACTTGAGGCCGACCTTCTGGAACCTACCGTTTCCAACGCAGAAGTCTTCAGAAAGGCTTTCCTCGCGCAGAAGACTCGTTCTAAGCGGACATGGGAATCGATCGTCTCATCACCGGATCCTGCGCTTGCCTTCTATACCAAACTTCGCAAGGTAGATAAGTTCATTAGCAAAGGCCAGTTTGCGCATGATTTTGCAATACAACTAGCGATATCGAGCGGATATCAGTGCCCTGACTACCTTGCAAAGGCCATCAAATTCATAATTGGAGAACAGGTTGCCTGACTCCGAACGCACTTTCACCCCGGAGCAGCTTCGGCTCATCGATGGGACAGGATCCCAGTATGTGCTGGCGTGCCCTGGAGCCGGAAAGACCCAGGCAATCGCGGAGCGCTACGTACGCCGCCCGAACCATCACCCACGCAAAGGGATGGCGCTTCTCTCCTTCACAAATGCCGCCGCGGATGAGGCTGCAGTACGCTGCTCATCAAAGCCAGATTTGCTCCTCTGCCCAAACTTTGTAGGAACGATTGACAAGTTCATCAATCGGTTTATCGTCAGCCCGGTGTGGACATCCCAGAAAGAGATGGCTCCTCGATTCATCGATGTTTGGAGCCAATTGCCACATACGTCGGTCAAGTCCAAAGATTTCTGGGCGTCGTTGGACTGGTTCACCTTCGATCGCAGCGGCGCTGCGCAACTGTCGCGGCACAGCATCCCTTCTGAGCATCGCACGAAGTTCGACAAGCTCCCGGTATGGCAGGTGCGGTCGTTTGAACAACAGGCCGAAACGATACGGCGAAACTACATCAGTAAGGGTTATCTCAGCGCTGAGGCTTCGCGAAAAATTGCACTTGATTACATCGACGACAGTGAGCTTCGTAAGAGCTTAACGAAGATCCTGATCCATCGATTTTTCGAGGTAGTAGTCGATGAGGTTCAAGACTGCTCCGATGAAGACGTCCAGATATTGGAGTTGATCGAGAATTCTGGCATACACCTAGTATTGGTAGGCGACCCCGACCAAGCGATTTACGAGTTTCGAGGACGCTCAGAAAACGCGGCGCGCAGGCTGGAGCTACTTGCACCTCTCGGTGAGCGACTCAACGGCAACTTCCGAAGCACGCCCGCTATATGCAGTGCAGCGAACAGCCTGCGCGCATCGAACGAGACTGATATTTCTGTTGGCCGAAACCGTGACATCAATACCCCAATATTGCTACTAAAGTATGACAAACCACCGGCCGTCGCTGCGGCCAAGACAAAAGTAGCCGAAGCCTACGGGATCGTTAATGAGGACTGTATTGTCCTAGCTCACGGCCGCCGCCAGGCGGCGTCATGCGCTGGCGGGTCGGCGGCCGAGCTCGTCTCTGAGGCAAGATTGGCCCGAATCGCGATCGCTGTCGAAGCCCTCCAATCGACGTCCAACGAAGGATCCAAGCGTCGGGATGCATTGAAGAATCTCACGGTTTGCCTGCATGAGGCATCACATGATGCCTATAACCAACTTGCCACTCACGAATTTTATGATGCAATAGGGCTTTCCGAACGAGAGTACCTCGCCAAGGTCTTGCGGCTCGCGCATGCTGTCAATTTTGATCGCGCGCTTGCACCTTCAGAGTTTAAGGCTTGCCTCGTGTCTTCACTTCAAGAGCACGACTTTCATTGGGTCCGCGCCGGAGCGATTCAAAAGCCAAAGTTGGACAAATGGTCGAACCTACCGTCGGCGAAGCAGCCGATTTTCGAGTTTTCCACCATACACAATTACAAAGGTTTGCAGCGAAAGTTCGTTACAGTTATCGTTCCTGATAACAAAGATAAGTGGCAGCCTCACGAAACGGGCGTTGGCCAGTGGCTTGCTGGCCTGGAAGGTGAAGCCCGTCGCGTTCTCTATGTTGGAGCTACTCGCGCAGAGGAGCTTCTAATGCTGGCCGTACATGATTCAGAGTACGACGGGGTCTATCAGAGGCTGATAACTGACGAGGTTCCGTTCGATGTTGTCGATCCGACGACAGGTCGGGGGTTGGGTGCTTCGAATCAGTTGTTTTAGGTTGCATGCGGCCGTCTCGCCACCGCCTCCCGCATCCTCACCCCTCGCCGCGGCAAGGCCAGCCGGCACCGTGCTGGCATCGAACCCCAGCTTCGATCCAACCTGCTTCGCTGAATCCGCTAGCGGTGGACCGGCAATGGAACTGCGCCGTACGGGTCAGGCCCACCGCCGTGATCGAGTTGGCGGACGGCGATGCGGGTGCCGTCGCGGACGCGGTCGTCAAACGGGTCGGCGGGTGAGGCGGGGTTTCGCCAAGGCGATCGTGATGATCGGAAAGCCGAGCAGGGCAAGGCGGATCACGTGGTCCATGAATCCTGCCGGGCCGGTACCGAGGAGGTCCGGTTTGACGACTGCTCCGAAGACGCCCAGCATGATCACCAGGGCACAACCTGCAATCACCAGGATCTGTCCTGGTCCTCGGCGCACGATCAGCAGGATCGCACCGACGATCAGTAGGAGCGCTGCGCTCGGATCGAAAACGGCTGCCAGCCAGTAGTAGCCGCGCAACCATCCCCATGGCATGACGGTGTACAGGTCGGCGAAGCCGGCGCTGTAACCGTCACGCAGGGCATGAACTGCAGTGAGGGCCCCCACTGTGGCCGCCAACCCACCCAGAAAAGCCAAACTGGCTACGGCTGCACCACTTTTAACCACGCCCGATAGTACGCATTGGGCGGTGCGGGTTGAGTGATGACTACCGCGGCAATCTAGCTGGGGAGTATGGGTGTAGACCAAGTCTTTCCGGTATGGGCTAAGCAATATCAGACCTTCCGGTAGGTTATAGGGATTTCGCCTACAGGTGTCGGCGCACGTGTTCGGAGTGCTGGGGCGTGCACCGTCGCACGTGGCCTGAAGCCTGGTGGGGGTGGCCTCGGATGCATCATCTGCCCTGTCTGGCACCGATTTTCGATGCGGAACGAATGCGGAATGAATGCACACTGGATGCACAATGAATGCACACAAGCGTTGCGATAAAAGTGCGATGAAAATCGCCCTGAACTGGGTGTTTGGTGGCGGTCCGCCTCCCGCCTGATCCCCACTATCTCCCGCTTCGCTGAAGATAGTGGGGATCAGGCGGGAGGCAAACCACCACCAAACAGCTGAGAGCAGAAGGATAGAAGAACCAGAAGACGAAGGACCACAAGGAAGAGAGACCACAAGAGGGGACCACAAGGGGGCGGGTTGGCATGGCACGGTGCGTTGGGAGCAGGTCGCGTCAGAGGACGAAACCACAAGGGGGCGTGTGAGCGCGAAGTCAGGTCTCGTACGGGGTGACGACGAGGGACCACAACGAAGGGATGCCGGCCGGGGCGATTGATGAGTAGCCATCAATCGGTTGATCCGTATGTATCAATGGATCTATCAGAGCGAAATATATTGGAGAGCAGCCGATTTGATGACTATCCATCAAATCTGTAATTGAACCGTATTAATCAAAAGCCTTGGTGGGCAGCCTTTTTCGGTAGAATTGATGGATAATCATCAAGTTCTGAGGGGCGTGGTATGACCGCCATCGCAGGTTCTCTGATCACCACTATCGAATCGATTTGGGGCCAGTTGCGTGTGCGGCATCCGGATGTGCCGGATGTCGTGGTGACCATGGCAGCTGGTTCCGCGGGCCGTAAGGGTGTGCGGTTGGGGCACTTCGGGCTGGCGCGCTGGGAACATGGCCCGGAGTTGCTGCCGGAGTTGTTCGTCGGTGGGGAAGGGCTGGCGTTCGGTGCGCGCGAGGTGCTGGGCACCCTGCTGCACGAGGCCGTTCACGGTGCGGCGTCGGCGCGGGGTGTCGCTGACACCAGCCGCGGCGGTGCTTACCACAACGGGAAGTTCCGGGAGATCGCGGCCGAGTTCGGGCTGGGCGTCGAACGCAGTGCCGGCAGTGGCTGGTCACTGACCACGGTCCCGGATGCGACCGCCGGCGAGTACGGCCGCGAGATCGAGGCATTGGAACGGGTCCTGGTGGCCCACCGGCGTTCCGAACACGACCCGGTCGGGGTCAACGACGAAGGCGCCGGCGACCACAACGAGGAAGACGACGACGCTGAGGAGAAGGCCCCACGTAATGGCCGTGCGTTGGTGTGTGGGTGCACGCCGCCGCGGCGGGTGCGTGCTCGGCAGAAGACCATCGACGCCGGCCCGATCCTGTGCGGGGTCTGCCGCGACCCCTTCACCATCGCCGAAGCCACGCCGCCGCACCAGCAGAACCCCGCGGTGTCCGAAATGCTCAGTACCACAATCAAAGAAAGCAGTGCGCGAGCGTCACGGCCAACCGAGTGATTCATGAGCGCAGATCGTCAATAGTCCATGTTTGCGTGTCGTTCCCACTCCATCGCCGTCCTGTAAATGAGAGTTTCGAGCTCGCCGTCATCGATCGCAGCCCGCACCTGGTCTACAAACGCACCGTCGTAGCGCACATCGAGTCCGGATGTGATCCACTGCCACGCCGTGCCGAAGTCGAGCGACGATCCGAGGTACCGTTCCCACTCATCGAAAGTGCTGCAGACTTCGGCGAAGTCGTCATCGCTGGTCGGAAAGAAGGCAAACTGCGGGCTGTTCTTAACGGCCGTCATGTTGCCTGGGATGGCACCGACTCCTGGAACGTGGAAGTAGATCGTCGCATCTTCTTTGCCGAAGGCGCCGTGAGCGTACGTATTTCGATGTCGCTCAGCGATCTTGCTCAGGCGGGTGAAGAAGTCGCTGGCGGGCCCAGATCCGTGGGTGCCGAACACGTACCGGTACTTGTCCGACCACGATTGCCCGATGAACTTGCGGACGTTCATCTCCGCTGGCCCCGGCCAGGTTTCAAGGAACGGAAGAGACAGTGCCAGAACATGTTCCACGAGTGAGAAGTACGCCGTGCACATTGCCAGCACGTTATACGATCCCTCGCGTTGTTCCCGGAAAATGTAATATCCGCCGCTTGGGCTTCGTTCGGGGATTCGCCCTTCGCCGGCGAATGCGAGACGCGCACCCTCGCGGAAGTACAGGTACGTCTCACGTAGTTCGACGTACTGGTTGCGCAACGTCACCTTCCCTTGCTCGAACTGCTGACTGGCAAGTCCTTGCAACAGTGACTCAGCGGCCCGCTGGCTTGCGCCCAATCGGCCCACAAATGTCGATGCCCAGGCCTGCGCATCTGCGAGATCGTCTCGACTGCACCAAACGGAGAGTCTCAGTCCGAACTTGCGCAACAGCACGAGGCCGAGTCTGTTGCCGGATACGAACGGGAACTGCCACGCGACCTTCTCATTGTGGCCCAGGTTCTTGAGGCCCAGTTCCATCATGACGAATCGGATCAACTCCGGAATCGGGAACCGCTCTCGTGACAGTTCGAGCTCGAAACCGGTCTGATCGTCGTCTCGCGGTCGCTCCCGCAGTTCCTGAAGAGTGATCGGCTCGACATCGTGGAGCAACTCCGCGATCGTTCGCAGCGACTTCTTGGCCATCGAACGATTATCAGTTCTCAGGACGGCCGCACCAACTGGATTTGTCGGACGAACACGAGGACTCGGCAGCACCATCAGCTAGAATGGCACCTGAACTTCGCGGTGCGCACCCTTCAGTACTCGCAAACTTGCGGACGTTCGGCACCGCAGGACTGGATGTACGAACCGATCATCATCCACGGCGGCCGGATCGGGAAACCGTCTTCGTCGGAACCCGCCTGACGGTCACCGAGCACCTGCACCAGGCCACCATGAGAAGACCCGACGAGGGGATCCGGCATTGTTCGCGATCGCCTAACTCTGGGCTGTGCGAAGAGGTTTCGCGAACAACGCCGCCCCAATCGCGAGAAGCGCCTGAACCCAGGTGAGCATCTGATCACCACGGTGACCCCGGTATGCGGCGCAGCAGATTCCGCTATTCGGGTGACTTGCGGGTTGAGCCGTATCCATCAACCCGACTGATTGAAGCGTATGCATCAATCCAGGTCCGGGTGCCCTTCCTAGAGCATCTCACAGATCTCGTCGGTGGTCACCGGTACCTCTGTGCGGGTATGTATTTCGCGAGTGCCGGGGTCGGGACATGAACGAATTCAGCACTGCTGTGCAGTGTTTCGCGTCAGAGATGACTTTCGCTCATGATACGACCTGTGCGACGCCTCGATCTTCCCTGTGGCACAGGCGATCACGAATAGCCGAGCTGTCGAATTGGATGAGATGGCCCAGGCGACTGCAGCGCTCCGGCTGGGCTGGTCGAGCTCGGGACCACCGTTGACTGGCTCCATCTCAGTCGGCTTCTGGTGCAGCCGCTTGTTCTTGTCGGGCATGTCGATCGTCGGCTTGAGATCGGCGCAGACCCGCGTGATCCCCTCGCAGGGGCGATGGGTTTCATCATTCAGAGGCGTTCTCCCCGAACGTGAAACAGTTGCGACCAACTCGAGCGGGCCAACCACAGTGCCGTTCGAAGGCGATGAGCTGTCTTGATTATAGCCAGCGGGCAAATTGTTCCGGTCGGTCGGAATCTTTTGTCGTGTTTAATATTTGGGGATTGACGGGCAGGATTTCTCGGGCATACGTTGGTGTCGTGCCGCTGGTCATGATCATGGCGGTGACCTCCGACAAGTAGCGCCCTCAAGCGCTCGGTCCTGGTTTCGACGGTTCGAGATATGGGGGGTATATCGCATGCGTCTGCGGCTGAGTTTCCACACCGGCGCGGCAGAGTTGCCCTGGGTCGATGTGCTCCGACCTGGGCGTGCGTTGGCTTACGCGTTGCTCGAGAGTGCGGCACCCGAACTGGGGGCTGGGTTGCACGCCCATGGTTACGGCCGCTTCGGGATGGCGCCCTTCGGGTACTCGGCCCCGGTCTTTCCGGCAGCGCGGCGACGAGCGGGCGCTTACCCGGCCGGCGGTCCGGGGATCCTCGAACTGGGCAGCCCGCTACCGGAGATCGTCGAGGCGTGGGCGAAGGCGCTGACGACGATGCCGGTCATCGCGTGGGGTGCAGCCGCATTCATTATCGATGCTGTCGACACTGTCGAGCCGACGGACTTCACGTCCGGGAGGGCGAGGTTCCGCACCAGCACCCCGGTCGTGATGAAGTCCTCGGGTCGGGACGAGTCCGGTACGCGCACAACCCGGCAAGCGTGGTGCTTGCCGGGTGAGCCCGAGTGGGATGTCTACATCGAAGCGAATCTGCGACGCAAAGCCGAAACATTGGGCTTGGACACGGACGTGACGTTGGAGCGAGTCGGCTGGGTCGGAGCGAAACGATCGTTCGCGGTGGGCAGCGCCACGGGACCTGGCGGTAAGAAACCCGGCGCGTGTGTCGAAGTCGATGTTGTCGGCGCCCCCGAAACCCTTCAGGCCCTCCATGATTGGGGCCTGGGCCAGGCCAATTCCGCTGGTATGGGCTGGATCTGTTGCTGACCCCGGCCTTGTCGCAGCGTCCGTCGAGGTCGCGGACTGTCAGGAAGGGAAACCCATGTCCGATGCCCTGATCCAGCAGCGCACCGTGATACTCACCGCTAGTCCGCTGCAACGCATCGGCGCCTTCGCGCTCGCTCGACTGGCCGAACGGGACCACCCCGACCAGATGACTGTCGAGCAGTTCGACGGGGCCGTCGACAAGATGACCGAGCATCTGTGTCTGACCGCCGGGGTCGACAAGCCCGGCGATGCCGGCGGCTTCTGGCTTTCGGCAAGTTATGCGCTGTGGCCCAACTCCAAGATCAACCCCACCGCCCGCGGCAAGCAATCCGAACAGCAACGCCGTGAGCTGATCGGACAATGGCGTCGGATTCCTCGAGACGCCGACATCACAGTGTGGCCGGGCGTGCCGTGCGCGTATTGCGACCGCCCGGCGTGTGACTGGTACGGCAAGGTCGACATCCCCCTGGGTGCCAGCGTCGAACACCGCAACACGACCGCACCGGGACATCAGGGCACACCCCTGTGCTTCGCGTGCGTCGCGAGTTTGTGGGCCTTTCCCTATGGCTGTGACCTGTCCGGGGGGCGTGCCACGGCGATCCACTCCTGGGACGAGGAGTTTCTCGCACGCATGACCGCTGTCGCTGTCGCTCGCACACTATCCATTTCGCAGATGCCGCCTGCGAAGGTCAAGGCCGCCCCTTACGCTCGCGAACGCATGGTGCTCGATCGGGTGCGTTCCTACGATCGGCGGATCACAGCCGGTGTCGAGCTGATCGTGCTGTCGAACTCCAACAAGGAGCAGTACCTGCGCACGCAGGAGCTGACCGAGCCGATCGCTCAATGGCTGCGGTCCACGGCCCGCCATCCCGACCGCCGCGCCGGTTACGGCGCGTTGCTCACGACTCAAGCCTCCAATTCCGTTCCCGGCGAAGAGTTTCTGGCCAAGCGAGTGTTCGACAGTCCCGCCGTGGTGCTCTCGCGGGTGGTGAACTGGCTTTTGGAGGCACTTTCCGATCGCGGCACCGTCCCCGACGAGGCGATCACCCTTGCTGCCCTGGTGAACTCCTACTGCGTAGAGGTACTCAACTTGGACGAGAACGACGTCACCCAACTCACCGAACTGGCTCATCGACTTGCGGCGTTGCTGGGCCAGGACGCGCGGCCCGGACCATTCCAGGGATTCGTGCGCGCCAACGCCAGAGGCGGCAACCTCGACGGCTGGTTCCGCACCAACAGTGTCGCGTGGCTACTCAAAGACGGCCACCGCCCCGACGGCATGCCCGCGGTCCTGCTGTCCACGCGAGATAGTCGCCTGCTCTTCGACGGTGACAACCGCTGGGCCCACCGGCGGCTGCTGTTCTTCGCGGTGATCGAAGCGCTCGCCGCCCGAGGGTGGAAACCGAGTGGCTCACCCGAGGAACTGGAAGAACTCGTTACCGAAGCCGGGAAACACGCCGCCGACAACGACAGTGAAGAGGAATCGCGATGAGCTATCTGGTGGGCAAGACCGTACTTGAGATCAAGGCCGGTGCACCCAACAACGGCAGAGGTGAAGACAACCGCGGGATGGTCAAGCAGTTCACCGTCGGCCGTGACCGGGTGCCGTATGTGTCCGCGCAGGCGTCGCGGCGGTGGCTGCGTGACTCGCTGCCCGCCGGTGAGCCGGTGTCGCCGGTGGTGCGCAGCGGTGAGGGCAAGAAGCAGCAGGCCTACACCCAGGGGCGGCCCGACCAGTTCCTCGACGACGATCTGTTCGGCTACATGATCGCGGTGAAAGCCGACACCGTCGGTGGCAAGAGGGGTGAGTCGAAGACGTTCATGCGTGACACGGTGCTGGCCACCGGCACCCTGGTGGCCGTGGTCCCCAACCGCCCAGTCATGGATTTCGGCACCATGAGCCGTGGCTTCGGACCCGACACCAACCCCGTCATCCACGAACACGAGATGTATACCGCTGACCTGGCCGGCGACCTTCTGCTCGATCTGCCACGCGTGGGCACCTTCGAAATCGGCGGCAACGCAATGAAATCCGCGCTTCCGCCCACCGTGGCGGCCGAGCTGCTCGCGGGGTCGGCGACGGAGGTATCGCTGCGGGGGACGCGGTGTGTGCGTCTGCCGATCGAGGAACGCCGCCGCCGTGTCGCGGTCCTGCTGCGTGCCATGGCGTCGGTCAAGGGTGGCGCCAAGCAGTCGGCTCACTATGGTGATCGGACCCCGGGGCTGATCGTGCTCGCACCGATCAAAGGCGGCACCAACCCCTTCACCCGTGTCGTCCGGAACCGTGATCGCGAAACCTATTTCGACGTCGATGTCCTGCGCGAAGAGATCGCGGCGTGGGAAAGCGAACTCGACGGCCCCGTCCGGATCGGATGGGCACCAGGATTTCTCGGCGATTCCCGCGAGAAGGCGCGCACCGACCTCGCGGACCTGATCGAGGACGAGACGATCATTCTCGATCACCCGCGTACCGTGCTCCACACTCTCGCCCAGGAGTTCCTTGAGGGCCACCGCGACGACTGGTTCGACGACCCCACCGACTGACCGGCACCTCACCACCTTCGAGGGGCCGCCGCGCCTCGTCGTCACACAGGAAGCGATCATGCCCCCGGCCCTGGAAATCGTGTTCACCGCGCCGATCGTCAGTTTCCGCAACCCGCTCTATGACGGACTGCAAGTGGGACTGCCCTGCCCGCCGCCGTCCACAGTCGGCGGGGCGCTCGCCGCCGCGGCCGGCGGGTGGGACCGCGTCGCTGACACCACCCGATTCGCGATGACCTTCCACGCGGCGGGGTTCGGCACCGACCTCGAGACCTACCACCCGCTCGCCAACCCTGGCACCCCCGCCAACATCACCATCAAAGACCGAGACTTTCTCGCTATGACCACCCTCACTGTCTGGCTCGTCACCGACCTCGACCGCTGGCAGCACGCGCTGCGCCGCCCCGTCTGGCCGATGCGATTGGGGCGTAGCCAAGACCTTGTCGCCACACGCACGCGCCGCGTCGAACTGAGCACCGGGCCAGGAACTCAAGGCCATGCCATCGTCCCGGACACACTGCCGCACGCGGCCGGCACCCGGTTCCGTCTCACCACCGCGGTGTCCATCGACCGTGCCCGAACCCGTTGGGGCAGTTACCGCTACGCCGCGCACGGCGCGGCGACCGACATCGACACCGGCTTGGTCACCGACACCGGTCAAGCCGTCGCGCTGCTACCGCCGATACACCCCGCCCAGCTCAGCGCGAGTGCCTGACACCGGTTCGCTGTCCACCCTGCGCACGGGAGAACTTCATGCATGACCTGTGGGCGAAGAGTCCGACCCCCCGACCCGGCCACCCCGCCCAGCGCGGAGAACTCCTCACCCACCATCTGCAGGCAACGCTGAACTCGCTGCGGCAGATCCAGGATCGAGTGGGCCGAATACTCCCGATGCCCGGCGGGTTCTGGGTCTGGGCCGCGCTCGCTGCGTTGCTACACGACGCCGGCAAAGTAGCCGACGGCTTCCAACGCATGGTCGGCAACAGCGTTGAACCGCCCAAGAATTGGGGACAACGCCACGAAGTCCTCTCCCTCGGGTTCGTGTCCCTGCTCCTGGACAACCTCCCCGCCGAGGACCGCCTCTGGATCGCCGGCGCCGTCGCCGGCCACCACCGCCCCTTCACTGGCGGCAAGGGGTCGCTGCTCACCCTCTACGGCGGCGACAGCCCCGCAGAGTTCACCACCAACTTCCTGCCCGCCGACACCGATGCCGTCAACCGGCTCTGCGTGTGGCTGCACCACACCGCCACCGCGTCCGGGCTTCCCACCCAATCGCACGATCACCCCATCACCCCCGACGCTGTCGTCTCCCACGCCCACACCCTGTTCGACCAATTGATGGATCGCTGGGAATGGACGCTGATCTCCGACGACCGCCACCGCGGACTGACCGCCGTACTGCTGCTGGGTGCAGTGACCATGGCCGACCATCTCTCCTCAGGACACCGCCAACTCCAGCAGTACCAACCCCTCACCGCCGACTACCGCACCCGACTGACCCGGCGCCTCGCCAACGCCGGGCACACCCTGCGCCCCCAACAGACCCGAGCAGCCGACACCCGCGGCCACATGCTGCTGCGGTCATGGACCGCCAGCGGCAAGACCGAGGCGTCGTTGCTGTGGGCGCGGACCCAGGTCACCGACCTGGCCACACTGACCGCGGGAAACCCGCGCGTCTTCTACTTGCTGCCCTATCTGGCCAGTATCAACGCGATGACCAGCCGTCTGGGCGACGAACTCGACACCAGCGACGGGATCGGAGTCGCCCACTCCAAAGCCGCCTCCTACCATCTGGCCCGCGCCCTTGAGGACGGCTGCGCCGGCGATGCAGCCGGTATCCGTGCCGATGCTGCGCGCAAGGCGCACTCTCGCACCCAAGCAACCAGGAACTTTCGGGAACTGCTGCGTGTCGGGACCCCCTACCAGCTGCTGCGTGGCGCCCTCGCCGGCCCGGCACATTCCGGCGTCCTGGTCGACAGCGCCAATTCGGTGTTCATTCTCGACGAGCTGCATGCCTTCGACGCGCGTCGCCTCGGCATGATCCTGGCGATGATGCGCTTGTGGGAACGGACCGGCGGCCGCATCGCGGTCCTGTCGGCAACTATGCCGACAGCCCTGGTCGAATTGGTCGAAGCGACCCTGCAGCAGCCGGCCTCACTGGTCGAACCGCCCGCCGACGCCACCGCCCCTGCCCGCCACCACCTGCACACCCGCACCGCTCACCTCACCGCCGATGAGTCGATCGCCGAAATCAGCGCCGCACTCGAGGCGCGAGAATCGGTGCTGGTCGTCGCCAACAACGTCAAAGATGCTGTCTACCTGTATGAAAAGCTCGGACCCGCCTGCATCGACCTGCACGGTGACGACTCGGCGTTTCTGCTGCACTCGCGATTCAAACGCGAGGACCGCAACAAGATCGAGGCCGCGATCCTGCGCCGATTCGCTGTCGGCAACCCCCGTCGGCCCGGACTGCTGATCGGCACCCAAGTCCTCGAGGTCTCACTCAACATCGACCTGGATCGCTGCCACACCTCCGCCGCAGACCTGGAAGCGCTGCTGCAGCGATTCGGCCGAACCAACCGGGTCGGTGCGCTCCCACCCGTGCCCACCATCGTGCACGAACCCACCTACACCCCGCGACGCGGTGGCGGCGAACTGTGGGCCGACGGCGTCTACGAGGAAGCTCCGACCCGCCTGGCATGGGACATCCTCACACGCCACAACGGACAGATCATCGACGAAAAGGCCACCACCACGTGGTTGGACCAGGTGTACAGCAGCCCATGGGGCAGCCACTGGCGAGCCACCGTCGACAGCCACCGCAAACTGTTCGAAGACGGATTCCTCACCTTCGCCCAACCATTCGACGACCGCTCCAAACTCGCCGAACGATTCGATGAACTGTTCGACGGCACCGAAGCGATCCTCAGCACCGACCGCGACGACTACGAGCGAGCACTCAAGGAAACCGGCACAGACTCCGCCGCCGGCCGGCTACTCGCCGACCGCTATCTCATCCCCATGCCACACTGGGCCGGATCTCTGACACAGTACGAAAAAGCCCTCAACGTGCGTGTCATCGACGGGGATTACGACCCAGTGCTCGGCCTGCAGGGGGTGCGCGGACCGGCGCAGCAGATCTATCGGGCTGGGTGGGTGTTGTGATCGTCGCCCCTGCGAGGGGTCGCAACATGCAGCCGGCCTCGCGGCAGCCGACGATCTCTGTGCGTCACCATCGCCCTGCGCGGGGTCGCAACCCGGAGGAGCAGCGCTGGAGTAGTGAACTGATGGCGGCGGTTGCGCCGCAGCCCGGCGATCTCGTGCTGGAAAAAACCGGCCGAACTTCTTCGCATACACCGAGCTCGACCCGATTCTGAGAAGCATTGGCGTGCAACGGCTGCTGGTCGCGGACCAGGTTCGAGGCCAGGTCGCCATCGTCCCTGCGAGGGGTCTCAACTCCATGGCGAGCAGGTAGAGCATGATGCCCGCAAGGTCACCATCGTCCCTGTCACCATCTCTCCTGCGAGGGGTCGCAGCGCGGTGCCGATCTGGAACTGGATCGCGAGCAGCTCGAGGCTCCATCGCCCCTGCGAGGGGTCGCAACTTGTACGGGATCTTGCCGATCTTCTGCAGGGTCAGACGGTCACTATTGTCCTGCGAGGGGTCGCAACCCGCGGTGGTGGGCGTCCTGACACGCCCGCAAACCCTGAATCGTCACCATCGCCCTTGCGAGGGGTCGCAACTAGTAATAGGTCGCCGCTGCCAGAGTGCCGCCCGTGGTCACCATCGCCCCTGCGAGGGGCCGCAACCTGTCGAGCTGGCCGCGCTGGAGGACGATCAGCCGGTCACCATCGCCCCTGCGAGGGGTCGCAACCGGCAGGTGACCGTCAGCAGCATCGAGTACCGCGCCAGTCACCATCGCCCCTACGAGGGGTCGCAACTCCCACATGTCGTAGACCGCGCCCTCGGCCGCGACCCGGCACCATCCCACCTGCGAGGGGTCGCAATACCGGGGTCGAGTTGATCGCGGTGGCCAACTTGGTGCGTCATCATCGCCCCTACAAGGGGCCGCAACTAGAGCGCCAGGCAGTGCGCGATCCACCGTTTCCGGGTCGCCATCGGCCCCTGCGAGGGGTCGCAACTAGAAGGTGTTCTCGCCGACCATGTTGGTGACGGCGTCACCATCGCCCCTGCGAGGGGTCGCAACGCGATGATCGGTGCGGACGAGTACGCGCGAATGTGGTCATCATCGCCCCTACAAGGGGCCGCAACTAGAGCGCCAGGCAGTGCGCGATCCACCGCTTCCGGGTCGCCATCGGCCCCTGCGAGGGTCGCTTGTGGGCGCGCCGATTTGACCAGCGGGGTCGTCACCCTCGCCTTGCGAGGGGTCGTAACCTGAGCATGCACGGCATCAGCCGCGATGCCTGGAACTCACCATCACCCCCTGCGAGGGGTCGCAACTGGTACGGGATCTTGCCGATCTTCTGCAGGATCAGACGGTCACCATCGCTCCTGCGAGGGTCGCAACATGATCTTTCGCATCGGGACGCCCTTGCGATCTGGGCGTCACCATCGTCCCCTGCGAGGGGCCGCAACGTTTCGTTCGCGGTGATGTGCGTGTCCTCGCCATCCTGTCGCCACGCCCTGCGAGGGGTCGCAACGCCATGGTCAGACCTCCTCTCGGAGTCGTTCAGGGAGTCACCATCGCCCCTGCGAGGGGGTGCAACTTGTAGGAGTTCTGCCCCTTGGTGATGCCCGTGTTATCACCACGGTGTTGCTTGACAACGGCACCGCCGCCACGGCGTACCACGCCCCGGCGTCAACCAGATACAAGCGGACATCAGCTCCACGGACGAGTACCGCAACAAGTGGTTCCGGCCCCTTAGCGGGTCGCCACGAGCACACGGAAACGGACTCTGGTCCGACCCGAACCCTGACTTGTAAGCTCCGCTCGCTGCGGCCCCGCGCATTCCGTCGTGCAGAACTGCTACACTCATGCCAACGATGCCCGCCAAGGCTAGAGCGCAAGCTTCCTCACTTCGGCGGGCTTTTTACTACCCTCACTCAGGGTGAAGCCCTTCCTGAGCATCGAGGACCAGGTTCAAAGATTGCGCGACAACGGCCTCGCGCTCACAGCCACCGAGAGTGCCGAAGCGGTTCGGTTCCTCAAGGATCACAACTACTACAGGCTGAGTGGCTACTTCCGATACTTCCAGGTGAACCCACCCACCGGGCAAAACCAGTTCACCGCTGGCGCTACATTCCAGAAGATCCAGGCGGCCTACTCATTCGATCGGCGACTCACCGAGCGGCTTCAGTCAGGCCTCGCCGATTTCGAGATCGTGTTTCGATCGCAGCTCGCCTACCTCATCGCGCAGTCGACCGGGCCGGACTCCTACCTGGACGACGACATCTACGAGGACAGAAACGGTGCAAGAGACAAGCTTCTCCAAAGCATCGACAGCGAGCTGAAACGCTCCACGGAACGGTTCGTCCAGCACCATCGCGCTCGGGGAGAGGCAATCCCAGTGTGGGCTGCGGTGGAAGCTCTGTCCCTCGGTACTAGCTCAAAGATGTATGGGCTGATCAAGGATGCAGACGGCGTATTCAAGCCGCTCGCGACCCGCTTCGGGATCAGCCACAAAATCGCGCGAAAGACCTTCCGCGCGATGTCAGTGCTGCGGAACGTCTGTGCGCATCACGGCCGCATCTGGAACCGAAGCCATGGCATCGAAGTCGAAGCACCGCGCGTTGTGTGGACCGAAAACGATCGAACCCTCTACAAGGACACACCCTGGGCATGGGCTGTGACCCTTGGGCATCTCGTCGACAATGCCCGCGGTGATGACTGTTACTCGCAGACCTTTTGGGACTTCATCGAGGGCGAGCCTGCATGGCTGTGCCAGGGGCTGACCCACCCATCCCAGATGTAGGAGTCATCGTTTTCCGAACACCGATATCGTGGCCGGTGCCACTATCGCCCCTGCACGGGGGTCGCAACCTGATGATCTCGACCGGCGACACCGCCGAATGGGGCGTGTCGCCATCGCCCCTGCGAGGGGTCGCAACGTGTGGTCATCGTCGCCGACCGCGACGCCCTCGGATGTCACCATCGCCCCTGCGAGGGGTCGCAACGACCAGTCGAAGGTCCAGGGCTCGATGTCGGTCGGGCGTCACCATCGTCCCTGCGAGGGGTCGCAACGACCAGACGTAGCGGTCAGGGTCGTGTATGCCGACAGGTCACCATTGCCCCTGCGAGGGGTCGCAACCTGCCCAGTGTGCCTTGGGTGGTGTACCGGCCCGGCGCGTCACCACATCGCCCCTGCGAGGGGTCACAACGCGGTGTCTCGAAATGCGCGCCAGTACATTCCGTCGTCACCATCGCCCCTGCGAGGGGTCGCAACAGCCAGGCCTGCCAGATCGCGCGCAGCTGCCGCGAAGTCACCATCGCCCCTGTGCGAGGGGTCGCAACAAGATGTCGACCAGCTGCCGCTCACGCGAAAGGATGGTCGCCACCGCCCTGCGAGGGGCGCAACCCGAACGAGAAGTTCGGCAGCATCCATTTGCCGGGCGGTCACCATCGCCCGTCAGGGTCGCAACGCGGTTCCAGCCGTCTTGGCCGCTACGGTGTCGTCGTCACCATCGGCGGCCGGCAGATCGCCGACGCGGCGGGGGAACCGCTCCCCGCTGCCGCACCGGAGCGGGCGGTCGCGCTCGTCCTCGACGCCGCCCAGGGTTCCGGCGCGACACGGGCCGCAGCGATCAGCAGGACCGGTAACCGCCACCAGCGATAATACCGAGGTATTATGGTGGTGGTGTGGAGTACGAGTGGTCACCGACAGCCAAACAGTTCCTCCAGCATTTCCAGGTCCGGACCTGGGAGGTGATGGAAGTCCTGTACTCGGCTCACCGGTGGCCACGGCCAGCCCGGACCAACCAAGGTCTACCGGTGCTGACCGTGTGGGGCCGCAGCGACGATGACCACGCGTTGATCGTCGTCCTGCGACAGCTGCCCTCGGCCTCCACACGCTGGGAAATCCTGATGGCCGTGCCGATGGGAGAACACCAGCTCACCGAGTACAACGCATGGGAGGCCAACCAATGAGCGACCACGAAGACCAGGGCTACCCGCGCACCCCCGAGGACGCCACCGCGTTCCTGGGCGGTCTGACCTTCGACGACACCGCCGCGCCGCCGCTACCCCCGACCGCCGACGAGATCGAAACCGGCATGGTCACCACCTCCCTGAAACTCCCCGCCGAACTGCGGGACCGCGTCCGGGAGACCGCCGCCGAACACTGCATCACCGCGAGCATGCTGATCCGCCAGTACATCGAAATGGGCCTCGCCGCCGAACAACCCGAGCGTATGATCCCGCTCTCCGACGCCATCCGGGTCCTGTCCAGCCTGCGCGATACCGCCTGACACAACAGGAGATGGCCTCACAGATGACCCGATCAGCCCTAGATGGTCGGGCGCTCACCGGTTACCCATCGCCCCTGCGAGGGGTCGCAACAGCACGATCAGCAACTGCACCGGCAGCCGCCCGCGCGGTCACCATTGCCCCTGCGAGGGGTCGCAACTTCATGACGACCGACCAGAAGGTGACCGCCCACAGGTCACCATCGCCCCTGCGAGGGGTCGCAACAACAGGGCTGGGCCCGGGATCGGGGGTGACCTTCTTGCGTCACCATCGCCCCTGTGAGGGTTCGCAACAGCAGTACGGGGAGCGCGTCATAGGTCGCCGAAAGAGTCACCATCGCCCCTGCGAGGGGTCGCAACGTCACCGGATCTTCAGCAGGGCGTCACCTCGGCGCTGACGTCACCATCGTCCCTGCGAGGGGTCGCAACGCAATCGAGGTGAACGCGCTGCCCAGGGTGGTGCTGACACCATCGCCCCTGCGAGGGGCCGCAACGTATCGACCAGCAGCACGCGCCGGCCTTCCGATGCCGTCACTATCGCCCCTGCGAGGGGTCGCAACAAATACAGCAGCAGCTTGTTCCCGCGGCGGCCGCCATCGCCATCACCCCTGCAGGGGTCACAACATGTCGAAACAGATTGGCCGCGTGTCGATTTCGGGGTCACATGTTCGCGGCCTGCTGGCAGGCTTGGGCCGCGTCACCATCGCCCTTGCGAGGGGTCGCAACGCGGTCAGCTGGGTGGCGTCCTGGATCACCGCCGCAGTCACCATCGCCCCTGCGAGGGGTCGCAACAGGTAGCCCTGGACCTTCTGGTCAGCGCGGGACTGGGTGTCACTATCGCCCCTGCGAGGGGTCGCAACACGACCTGGAGCGCGTTTTTCGCACCGTGGGCGTAGGTCACCATCGCCCCTGCGAGGGGTCGCAACGTCCAGTCGACCGCGCCGGAACGTGAGGACACCCGCGTGTCACAATCGCCCCTACGAGGGAGGGGTTGCAACATGCCCGCGATCGACCGCAGGAAATTCGCGAGCAGGTCGTCTCCATCGTCCCTGCGAGGGGTCGCAACAGGAAGGTCGCGCCGTTGTTGGTCCACAGCCCGATGGTCACCATCGCCCCTGCGAAAGGGGTCGCACTGACTGCGCATCCACGGTTGGACGAGGAACTGGCCAAAGTGCAGCGCACCTGAGGTTCGCTCGGGTTCCAGCTCTACAGGGACCATCTGGTGGTGGATCCCGCACGCCCGCCCAACTCCCGCGCGGTGGCCGAGCCCGAGAAGCCAGGTCACGGCCAGAATCCACCCAAGGTCGATAGGCTGTGCCGAGTACCTGACCTGCAAATCTCTCCAGCAGAAGACCATTCAAAATTCCGGGGTCTGGACTGTTGGAATCGGTTCAGGCGGGTGTCACAGTACATCGAAGCATTGGACTCCCACATAACATGTGAGTCCACATGTATGAGCTAAAATACTCACATGCCACGGATGTCGATCTACCTGCCCGATGATCTCGCTGAGCTGCTGAAAACCGCTGGCACAGGCGAGTCGACATCCCAGGTGATCCAGGAAGCCCTCCGCCGCCATTTCGGAGAGTCGTCCAGTGCGACTTACGCTCGGGTGCCGACCGATACGCCACGACTCATCGAGCAGGCAAGAAACCGGTTGATGCCCATGGCTCAACAGGAATATGAGGACGGATTCGCAGCGGCGTTGAACCGTGCCGCAGATCTGCCATGGGAGGTTTTCGACGAGCTCGACACCCATCGTTTCGACATTGCTGCGTGGATCCGGCCGGTGACGCGCGCAGCTCATTCCGCGGTCTGCGAGCAGACATCGCCGAGCGCAGCGGGACCCGAGTGGCTTTCCCTGCTCGCCGAGGATCTCGGTCAACTTGCCGATCCCATTGGGTTCGACCGGTTTTCATTCAGGCGTTCCAGCATGTACCTGCGTGGATATGGTGATGCGCTCCGGCAGGTGTTCGTTGCCGTTCTTCAACATCACAGCGATGACGCCGAAGTGCATGGCTGACCACGTCGGGACATGTCCGGCAACGAGTTCGGCGCCCCTGATAGTCCTGCGGGTGGACTCATGACCAGCTTGTTCACCACCATCGTTAGCGCGGGTCCCGGTGCAGGCGCGATCTGGTGGGTCCACAGGGACGGGCCCACCCGCTTGTGCGCGGGTCTTGTCGCGGTGTTCCACCCCACCGCGGCGCGACGCAGAGACGCCCGCGCAGTGCTGGCCGCCACGAAACGGTCGGGCCAAAGGCGGTGACCATTTCGGTGTGCTCTTAGACAGCCAAGATATGGCCGGCAATACCTGCATCATGTGCAGCGTGTTCGAAGGCCAACTGTGCGATGCCCAGCTCCGCAGGTTCCAATCAGCCGTCGAGTCCGCCCTGGACCTGTCGTACGACAACGTTCTGGTGTACACGTTCCCGCCCGGTGGGCAGCCTCGGCGGCTGGAGTGGGGCGCTGTCGAGCCCGCGCCGAGCGATATCCTGTGACCCATCAACCTGAACTCGTAGAGGACGGTATGCCCGCCTCTCGCCGTTGTCGATCGTGATCCTCGTCAGATTTCAGCGACACGCCGAGTGTTCGCGCAAGATCGGCGGTTCACTGAGAAATCGACCCGAATCAATAGCCCCTGCGGCTGTATGAACAGGTGTTTTACCTTGGGGTCACCATCGCCCCTGCGAGGGGTCGCAACATCAGTCATGGTCCACCTACGTCAGCATGGGCGGGGAGTCACCATCGCCCCTGCGAGGGGTCGCAACATCTTGGCGTGCGCGTCGGCCAGCGAATCCGCGATGTCACCATCGCCCCTGCGAGGGGTCGCAACTTGGTGACGCACCCGAAGCTGCACACCGTCCACGCACCGGTCACCATCGCCCCTGCGAGGGGTCGCAACACGAAGCAGGTGAGAGCGTCGGCGTGGGCGGAGGCGTCACCATCGCCCCTGCGAGGGGTCGCAACTCGTACGGGTCGGTCATCTGCCACCACGCCGCCAGAGTCACCATCGCCCCTGCGAGGGGTCGCAACAAGGCGGCAGCTTTGCGCGGGCACTGCGCGCTCGGGGTCACCATCGCCCCTGCGAGGGGTCGCAACACGAGTGTTTTCAGCGCGGCCGCGGTCGCGTCGTCGTGTCACCATCGTCCCTGCGAGGGGTCGCAACCCGAAGGTCGGGAATCCGGTGACGGGGTACCAGTCGTGGGTCACCATCGGCCCTGCGAGGGGTCCCAACAGGTGTTCGTCGGCGGTGTCGGAGAGCGGCAGCGGCGTAACGCACGGTCAAGCTGTATGTCGCGCTGACCGAACCGGCCAAGGCGCCGCGCCGGGGCGCTAGATGATGTCGTCCGGCGGGGGCAGCAACGGGTACGGCCGGGTGCGGTTCTGCTCCTCGATCCGCGCCCGGCACTGCGGGCACATCATCGACAGGTAGCCCTCGCCGACCGGGCGCTCGCCGCAGATCTGGCACATTTTCTGATCGCCCGACACGCGCAGATCATAAGCGACCGCTCGGCTATCATTCGCACATGGGTTCGAATAACCGGCGTCGTGTCTGGTATCTGCACCCGGACGGCCACGCCATCGACAACGACCACCTGATCCGGACTCCGCGCGGGTGGGTGCTCCCGACGCCGATCTTCTGCCCGGGCCCAGAACGCCACGTCCTTGCGGCGAGCCGGTCGACTCTCGGATGGACCGCGTGCCGCCTCGCGGGATGCTCCCGCGGTCATCTCGCCCACACCTGCGGCCGCTGCGGTGCCCATGTGTATCAGCTGGAACTCGGCCCTGGTTGTAGCCCGTTGGCGTTCGACGGGCGCGACGGTGCCAGCGATGGCATCTGACCACCTGCTCGCCGCGGTCCTCGACGTCCTCGCCGAGGTCGAGCCGGCGGAGATGTTCGACGGGCGCGACGTGCTGCGCGCGGTCCGGCCGGCGGTCGACCCAGCGCCGGGCCTGGACGAGGTCGACGAGGTGCTCGCGCTGCTCGCCCTGTCGATGCTCGGCGGTGTCGTCGCGGTGTGCGACGGCGTTTATCGGACCGGTGCGGCGGCCGAGATCGTGGTCGCGCGGCTGCGTCGGCTCGACGAGGCCGTGCGCGTGGTCGACGACGAGGATCTGGCCGACCGGTATTGAACGCGCCGGAAGGCATTGCGGCGCTATCGATGCCGGCCGGGTGATGCCGGCCATCGCTGTCCGCACCGAAGTCCGCTCGGCATGGTGGTGATGATCATGATTCGGATCTGATGGAATCGCCACCGGTTCAGGGGGCGGTCGGGTCGAGTCCCGCACGCCGAAGGCGCTGGTTTCGTTCGTCGTTCATGGTTGGTTTGACGTCGGGCGAGGGCTGGGCGTTGCTGCGGACACGCGAATGTCCGCCATTGGCACGGACCTTGCTCCGACCTGTGCCCAAATGTCCACTTCTGCGGCCGTCGAACACGTGGAACTGGCACGTATCTGGCATTGAAGTGCGACCTGTGTGCAAATGTGCAGGTCAAGGAGTGCCCTCGGCAGGATTCGAACCTGCGACACCAACTTCGGGTGTGGGCGATGTCCAGAGTCTGGTGAGGCGGGCTACAGGGTATCTCCGGATGGCGTGTCGGGGGCGCCGCCCTCGGGCGTGGTTGCTTGGAGTTCAGTGTGCGATGGCTTCAAGCCCATGAAGATCGAGATCTCATCATCTAGGGCGTTCCCGATGCCCGTGAAGTTGTATGCGAGTTCAAGTAGACGTTCAACGGTCCAAGCAGCCCAAATCGACTGTGCAGCAGGGTTCTTTCTGTCGATGACACGCTTCGCAGTCATCCACCCGAATGACCCCTGATGGTCGCGGTCCCCGAAGAACGGACATCCGGTAGCCCCGGTGTGACCGTGCGTGCCAGCTTCGTGAGTTCGATTGCCGTGCAGGTGGTTTCGGGTGCTAACGTGCCTTCCACCTGGTCATTGACCGGTTTTGAACAGAAAATTGAGGCGCGGAGGTGCACGCAGTATGAGCCAGCCAATTCCGTTTCAGTCCCCGATCGTCATCGAGCCTCCGGACGCCCCCGCCTACCTCGCCCAGATGGGGATCCAGGTCTCCGACATCATCGACGCCGTTGCTGCTGGTGATGTCTGGGCTGGCAACATGACCGGTCGCCATTACCCGGTCACGGCCGCTGGTCTCACCCGATGGATCTACGTGGTTGGCACTGTGCGTGAGCGTCTGAGCGCAACACAGTTGTGGGTTCCCGATGATCCGAAGAACCGGCCGATCTCGCAGCGCAAGGACGGCACGTTCACGCTGTCGGTCGTTGGAGGTAACGAGATCACCGGCATTATCGACCATCCCAGGGGGCCTTCTGCCGCGCGTAAGCGGGGAAAAGCCACCGAAGAGGCGGTGAAGAACGGCGCTGTACCGCTGATCACGGTCGAGGCGCTGCGGGCACTTCAGGGAGGAATCAGCGATCACGACAGTGACCTGCGTAAACGTCCGCCACGCGGGAATTGGTTCATCGTGTACTACCGAGACGACGACGCTGTGCGTGTGGAAGTATCACTGCCACGTGGGTTCAAGGATGGTCAGTTCACAAGTTGGATCGTGCGAGTGATCCTCGATGATTGGAGGCCGGACAGTGGTAGCGCGAGGCCGCGCGACATCGGGGGACAAGACGTCGACTTCCAGGTCGTCGAGGTCGTCTGAGGCGTATCTGGATCCGGATCGTATCCAGATCGCGCGGATGCGTAGGGGGATGACGAAAGCCGAACTGGCGCGGCAACTGTCGGTCATCCCCCGCACGGTTGCCCGCTACGAAGCAGGCGAGGCACCGCGGGGTCTCGCCAACGCACTGTCAGGCGTGTTGGGTTTTCCTGCCAGCTATTTCGAGCGCCCCGAAGCACCGATATTCGACTCCAGCGAGGTTCGTTTCCGTGCAGCACGCCGCGCCAGCGCTCGTGAACGCGATGCCGCGGTCGCGGCTGGGATCTCGGGTGTGGAGATCGATGGCTGGATATCCCAACGGTTCGTGTTGCCCGAGGTGGGTCTACCTTCGCTGGCGGGCAACAGCCCTCAGATCGCCGCGCAACTACTGCGCGGTGTCTGGGGTTTGGGCACGAAGGCTCTGCCGAATCTGGTGCAACTGTGCGAATCTCGCGGAGTCCGGGTCTACAGTTTGCCGCCGTTCGCCGATGCCGTCGACGCCTACTCGATGTGGCGGTCGGGGACACCGTACGTCTTCCTGGCCCGCCGTAAATCTCCAGAACGGATCCGGTTCGACCTGGCTCACGAGATCGGGCACCTCGTCTTGCACGACAGCGAACCATGCGAAACCGCCGCCTTGGAAAGGGAAGCCGACGCGTTCGCGTCGGAATTCTTGGTACCGGCTGCGAGCATCATCGAGTATCTGCCGTCGAATCCGTTGGTCGCTGACATCCTGGATGTACGTAGCCAGTTCAAGGTATCGGCAATGGCACTCGCCATGGCGGCGCAGAAGGCTGGTTGGCTCAGCGATTGGAACTACCGCCAGATCTGCATCGAGCTGTCCACACGAGGTTTCCGATCCTCGGAGCCGGGTGGAATGCCGAACTATGAGATGTCACGGGTGTTTCCGCAGGTGCTCAACCGACCAGATTCGAAGGTCAATGCCCGCACAATCGCCAGTGAGCTGGATCTGCCCGTAAGCGACGTCCATGCACTGACCTTCGGTGTCGAGCTGCGCACCGCCCAGGACACCGAAGTCACCAGTGACACCAGTCACACGAGCCCCTCCGGCCGGTACCGGCTGCATGCAGTGTGAGCTACAGGCGATGCGGAGTCTCCTGACAACTGGCAGAGGATTCCGCATCGCACAGGGCTAGCCCGTGCGAGTGGGACGGATCCGATCGATAGCTCTGCGACGGATAGATTGCGCTCATGAAGAGGCTGGCCAAAGTAACCAACATGGGGCCTCGATGATCGGGCCGGTACGGTTAGGGCCATGATTTCGGCTGTCGTGTTCGATGTTGGTGAGACGCTGGTCGATGAGACCCGCGAGTATGGCACTTGGGCCGACTGGCTAGGAGTTCCACGACATACCTTCGCCGCAGTGTTCGGTGCTGTCATCGCATCAGGGCAGGACTATCGCGAAGCTTTCCAAGTGTTTCAGCCCGGATTTGATCTCACCAAGGAACGTCAAGCTCGCGCTGACGCGGGGCAGCCCGAGTCCTACGGGGAAGAGGATCTCTACTCCGACGTGCGCCCAGCACTGACGAAGCTTCGGGAAATGGGTGTTTGGGTCGGCATCGTTGGAAACCAGACTGTGCGATCAGGGCGAATCCTGCGGAGTCTGAACCTACCCACGGACTTCATTGCGACCTCGGACGACTGGGGCGTGGAGAAGCCGTCGGTCGAGTTCTTCGAGAGGGTTGTTGAGGTCGCGCCCTGCGGTGCCGATGAGATCGTCTATGTCGGTGACCGGATCGACAACGACGTGGCACCTGCTAAGCGTGTTGGCATGCGCACTGCCTATCTGCAGCGTGGTCCCTGGGGGTGGATACTTCGGAACAAGCAAGAGGTCGCGGACCTGTCTGATTACAGGATCCGCGACCTCACTGAGCTTCCGGATATCGTTGCAGCTGAGAATGATTCGGTTAGCCAACCAGTGAATTGACCGTCGTGTGCCAGTTGTAGAGCCGATCGTCAAGGTTCCGTACAGCTGGCAGCGAATCCCACTTCCGCAGTGTCTGTCGCACCGCTTTGATCCGATCCATTGCGGTGGCATACCAGGTGCGGCCAAGGTGGTCCATGGCGTCTTCCAGGTACGAGCACGCCTGTTCCGGATTGTTCTCTAGCACTGCTGCTGCGGCGACGTCCGCGAGATACACCGCGCGCTGCTTCACTGCGTCCTCGGGAAGTTCAACCAGTACCTGCTCGAGTGTTTCTCGCGCCTCGCGACCACGGCCGGCGACGAGCAAGGTGTTCCCCTTGAACCCGGCAAGTCGGGTCGGTGAGAACCAATCCATCCAGGCTGGAGAAGGATTCGTGTCGGGGTCGTACTCGCGGTAGCTGTCCTCTGCGTGCTGAATCAGGCTCAGTGCGCGTCGGGTGTCGCCAAAGCGCGTTTCGACTTCCGCCTCTACTGCGTCGAGCCATGCCACCATCTCAGGGCTGGCGTTGCCGCGCCGGGCGAACGCTCGCGCAGCCCGCATTCGATCTCGCGCTTCCTCGGCGCGGTTCGAGTCTCCGGAGAAGGCTGGCGCGAAGGCCATGTGTGCGAGGGTTGCCGCGCCGAGAAGTGCATCGTCCGCTTCATGTGCAGCCTGAAGGGCCACAACCATGCTGGGCTGCGACAGTTCGGGCTGTTGAAGGTCGAAAAACTCTAGTCGGCCGGCGAGCAGGCTCGACTCCGCAACGGCGCGAGCAAGAACCGGCTTGGCTGGTTCTGGCACTTGCCCGAGCAACTCGATTCCAAGCTGCGCGTGATCTGCCACTGACCGATGCAAGCGGGTAGCCGGGATCAGCCAGTACAGGTGTCGCAAGGACACCGTGATGTTCATGAAATCCGTTGCGACCGAGGTAGGTAGGGGCGTTGTCGACGCTCCGATGATGCGCTGACCAAGCCGGTTTTCCGTCGAGAAGTGCTTGGCTGTACGAGTGGAGGGCCCGCTATCCTCTTCCCACGGCGGGGTAAAGCCCAGTTCGGTCACTGGCCGTTTGAACAGCGCTTCGAGCGCTGCCGCATGCTCTGTGTGCGGCCAGGGCGGGTCAGCAGATTCCCAACGTCGCACTGTTCGAGCGTTAACGGATACGCGCAGGCCAATCGCGCGCGCAGCGTCGTTCACCGCTTCGGCAAGCGCGGCCTGCGAGCGGTACCCGAGAGCCTGACGCGCCGCGCGGAGTGCAGCGTTTCCTGGGGTTGTCATGAGGACAGTCTAGTCCGCTAAGAGGTCACCCTCTACTCAATGGGACATGGAATGGCCTATCTATGTCCTACTTCTCGGCCTATTTTCGGACATTCCCCGGTCGGACCATCTCTATAGGCGCTTATGACGCCGATCACGCGGAGATGGCAGGCATTTCCGCTCTTTTCCACCAAGGAGTGAGCCCGTTGGATACCACCGACCGACCGCCCTTCGATCCCCGCCGAGCGAGGAACCTCATCAGCCTCAAGACGGCCGCTGAGCTTGTCGAAGTGGACTCGAAGACAATCAGGAACTGGATCAAAGCTGGTGTGCTGCAGGGCTTTCGAGTGAACGACCGCCTCTGGCGTGTTAATCGTGACGAGGTACTTGCGCTGGCCCGTCCTGTCCTCCCTGACTCGCCCGAAGGGGCCGCGTGATGGACAGCTCGGATATTCGTAGCCGTCTGGAGCGGCTCGTGTTGGCGCAGCTGCGTGACGAGCATGACGATGTTGCGATCACGCGGAAGCCGTTGATCTCGCAGTTCACGGGTCACAACTACGGCGACCATGACGTGCCGACCGATTATCTGCAGGCGATCGAGGTTGCCGAGCGTCTCTCCGGCATCGCTTGCGCATTGATGATCGACTACGCCGACAAGCCTCGCGGTCAGGGCAGTTCCTGGGCAGAGATCGCGACTGCAATGACGATCGACCCGGACGAGGTCGACGACCCCGCCATCGAAGCATTCGAGCGCGTCGCGCCTCCGGACCGCTACCGCTGGCGTGCGGACAACTACACCACCTGGACGTGCGTCTCGTGCGGGCAGCGTGTGACCGATCGGGGCCCATACGACGGGCATCCGGTCGACAACGAGTCCGGTCATGCCGAGGGCTGCGAGCGGCATCAGCGGGACATCTGCGCATATCTGGGCGACAACTACGACGCCGATGATTCCGGCGCGGGCGAGACCTCCGGGCCCACTCGGGGGTGGTTGTGATGGCCCGCCTGGACCTCCTCATGTTCGGTCTGCTCGTCCTGGGCGTCGGGTTGCTAGTAGCGCCGCAGTTCGTGGCGAGTCTGCTGATCGGCGTGGGCGTGATCGTGTTCGGGTTGCGCTGGTTCGTGCGGTCGTCGCGGCGGGGGTGGCGGCGATGAATCCCATGGATTTCGCGCGCCATCACTCGGGGATGCCGGCGATGTCGGGGCGCGAGTACGACCCCGCCATGCTGATCGACCCGCATGCCTACGGGGTGTCGCTGCGGTTGCGGCTGATGTTTGCTGTGGTGGCCGTGGTGTTCGGGGTCGGCGTGGTGTTCGGGCTGATGCTCGCCCAGGGCGGCACGCGGGCGATCTCGCCGAATGTGTGCCGCGCGGAAGAGGTTTCGCGAATCGACTGCGTGCACGCCACCGCGGTCGCGCCGACCCCAATGGGGGTGCCGCAATGAACTGGACTGCACTATTCGGGCAGAAGGCGGTGCTGGAGGCCGAGAACAAACGCCTGCGCCGCACCCTCGCCGAGCGTGACGCCCGCGTCGCGGAGCTGTCGACCGCGTTGGACGATGCCCTGGACCGCGAGCAGCTGCATTCGTTGTCGGCACCGCACGAGCGGTTGACGCCGGCGGCGGTGCTGGATCGGTATGGCCAGCACCGCGCCGAGCATCCCCGGCAGGCCACCGCAACGGCAGCGGATCGCGGGAGTGTCACGCAGACCGGTGTGCGGCAGTGGATCACGGCGCTGGATGTCACCACCGCCGGTCGGGGTGCCTGTGATCGGAGACGGTCGCGATGAGCACTGATCTCACAGTGGCTGTGCCGCAGCCGGATCCGGTGCTGACCGCCGAGGCGGCCCGGGAGCTGACCGACACCATTCGGGCGCAAGTCGCGCAGGTGTGGGAGCTGGTCAGGCAGGCGTACCTGGGCCGGGTGTGGGAGGTACTCGGGCACGGCAGCTGGGATGCATACTGCGCGGCCGAATTCGACGGAGCGCAGCTGCGGATCCCGCGCGAAGAGCGGTCAGAGATCGTCGCCTCACTGCGCGAGACCGGCATGAGCACACGAGCGATCGCCGCCGTGACCGGCATGAGCGTCGGCACCGTTCACAGCGCAGCGGCAGGTGTTCAAAACCGAACACCTGACACGGTGATCGGTTTGGACGGCAAGTCCTATCAGCCGAAAGCCGGTGACCGCGAACCAGATTCCGAGGCATCCACGGCCCAAGAAGTCCCCGCGACCGCTGAGCAGCCTGTGCCGCGACAGAAGCGGCGTCCCATCACCGAGTCGTTCGACTCCGCTCGTGGGGAGCTGCTGACGAAGGCCAACACGCTGGCGAAATTGGCGGCCGATGCCCGCTTCGACCGGCACGCCGAGCAGCTCTCGCATCGGTTCCGCAGCGACCTGCTGCGCGTGCGGGACGCCCTGCAGGCGGTCATCGACCGTCTTCCTGATCTTTCCGACCGTCCCGAGGAGGGATGAGCCATGCATCTCGTCGACCCCGACCAGCCCGACACCCGCAGTCCACGGTGAGCACCCAGATCGAGGCGGTCGATTCCGCGCAGGCGCGGGGCTGGCTCGAACGCAACCCGAACAACCGGCCGATCCGCCAGGCGCGCGTGCAGGAGTACTACGACGACATGATCTCGGGCCGTTGGCGTTTGAACGGTGAAGCGATCAAGTTCGGTCCCGACGGGGAACTCCTCGACGGTCAGCACCGGCTGCAGGCGATCGCCCGCACCACGGGGATGAGTTTCCCGATGCTGATCGTGCGGGGGCTCTCGCCCGACACCCAGGTCACCATGGATCAGGGCGCGAAACGCACCCCCGCCGATCAGCTCACCCTCACCGGGATCGCCGGCCACAACATCACGGTGGTCGCCGCCGCGCTGCGCGTCTACATGATCTGGATGGAGGGCAACCTTTTCGGCGAGTCCAGCCGGGGGAGCAGCCAATCCACCACGAAGGTCGTCGAATTCGCCAACGCGTACCCGGAATTGGTGTCGATCGCCGACCGGTTCACCGGGGTAGCCCGCCGGTTGAAGGCGCGGCCTGCGGTGGCGTGCGCGGTCGCGGTCCGGCTCACCGAGATCGACCCGGACGCCGCTGCGGAGTTCGTGCGGCTGTGGGACAGCGGTGCCGGTCTGGGAGCTGATTCCCCGATCTTGGCGCTGCGGGAGCGCCTGGACACGATCCGCACCACCCGGATCCGGGTCAGTGACCGCGACCAGATCGGGCTGATCGTCGCCGCCTGGAATCTGTGGCGCCGCGGGCGCGCGGTGACGAAATTGCAGCGTCCCAAAGGCGGATTCACCGCCGAGAACTTCCCGGAGCCGAAATGACCACGCCGCGAAGAGAATCGGCGGAACTGACGGCCCTGCGCGCCGAGCGGGACCGTCTCAGCACGGTGACCGATGTCCTTTCCGACATCTTCCGCGCCGCCAGCGACACCGCGCGGCAAAAGGGCGATCGAGACTGCACGGCCGAGGCCGCCAAACGCGATCACTGGCGAAGGTTCCACAAGCCTGCCCTGGCGGAGTACCTCGCCGCCGCCGACGCGTACGGCGAGGTGCGATGGGGCAGCAAGTTCGTCGCCAAATCCCGCGCCGAGCGCGAACCTATCCACGCAGGCGACCCCGAGATGCGCGAGCTGATCGTGAAGGCCCGGACTGATCTGGCGGCCCGCCGTGCCTCTGAGAAGTCGGCCAAGCGTGATCGGCGGCGGTCGCGATGAACGCCCGATTCCACGACCCCGAAGGCAAGCGTTACGGGATTCCCACCTACCCGTGGCGGATGGCGCCGGCGCATTTGCAGACCGAAAGTCAACTGGCACAGGACAAGCGGCGCCCGGGTGGCGAAGCCCAAGCGCAGGTGCTGGGCGGCATGAGCCGTCGCGGTCACAAGTTGCAGGCGTACCTGTACGACGAAGCCGAGGCGGTGCCCAAGCGCGAATGTTCTGACGCGCAACTGGAATCGCTGAAGATCGCCCGCTGGGTGCGGTCCGCGAACGCATGCGAGGACCGCGGGATCGAAGCCACCGATATGCGGGAGCTGATCGCCAAGGCCCGCGCCGATCTGGCGGCCCGCCGCCAAGCCCGCCGTCCGTCTGCCGAACGTGATCGGAGGCGATCACGGTGAGCTGCGCATGCGGAACCGACCGGGCCAAGGGCCGCGGGCTGTGCGCGACCCACTATGCCGAGTACCGGCGGCGTCAGATCGCGTACGGGCGTTGGAATCCTCGGGTGCCGGCGGACGCGGTGCGCGCACACGTCGAGGCGATGGCCGCGTCCGGGGTGAACCAGAACCAGCTGGCCAAGCTGACCGGCGTCGGCCAGCCCTCCCTGTCCCGAATCATGGCCACCGGCCCGGACAAGAAGATCGCCGCTTGGGTGGAGGCCGCAGTACTCGCGGTGCCAGTACCCGATCGGGCCGCCGAGGTGACCACCGACACCGCGCTGGTGCCGATCCTGGGTGCCCGCCGACGCTTTCAAGCCTTGGTGGCATCGGGCTATCCGGCGACGCAGCTGGCTCGGGAGCTAGGCGTGACCCGCACCAATCGCACGATTCATTCGCTGATGGGCCACCGCGCCGACAGCGACGGTCGTGTCGCCCAGGAGATTTCGGCGGAGCGTGAGCGCGCGGTCAAAGCCTTGTTCGACCGGTTGCAGATGACGCCGGGCCCGTCGGCGCAGTCGCGGGCGTTGGGGGAGCGGCGCGGCTGGCCGCTACCGATGGAGTGGGACGAACACGCCCTCGACGACCCGAACGCCCGCCCGGTCCGGGCCCGCTGGACACCCGGATCGGCGTGGGAAGAACGGCGCGAACAGGTCACCGCGCTGACCGCCCGCGGGCTGACCGAGGACGAGATCGCCGACCGACTCGGAATCAACCCCCGCCAGGTCGCCCGCGACCGCGCCCGCCACACCCACAACGCAGAACGCACCGATGCCACGGCCTGCCGCACCACCACCTCCACACCAGAGAGGAGGCGCCGCCGATGAGCCAGGTCAATGCCGACCGTTACGCCGCGCTGGACCGCCGCCACCGCGTCGCGATCATCGACGGGCTCCGCGCCGCCGGGCTCACCTACCACAAGATCAACAAACTGCTCGGGGTTTCGTTGCGGCAGATCGAAACCGTGCTCGGTGAGGCGGAAGCCTTGCGGGCGCAGGGTTTCCGCACCAAGGAGATCGCCGCCGAAATCGGGATACCGGTCGGGTCGCTGGGGCGGGTGTTGCCGGCGCGGCGGCGCGGCACCTTGACCGCCCGCCAGGACGAGGTACTCGCTGGCGTCACGCATATGCGCGGCATGCAGGTCGACGTGCTCGCCGAGTACCTCAACGTGCTGGAGTCCACCGCGTATGCACTGGTCCGGGAGCTGATCACCAAAGGCATGCTCTGCGAGCTGACGAAGGTTCAGCGCGGCCGGGCGTGGGTGTACGCACCGCCGCAGGTCGAGCAGCGGTATCTGGGGTGGAAGCCTGGCGAGTGGAGCCCGCCGCTGATGTACGCCGAGCACTACCGGGCTGTCGCACAGGCGCGGATCATGCTCGTCGGCAGCGACCGCCGCGCATTCATCTCCGAACGCACCCTGCGACACGACGCCAACCGCTCCGCGCGGGTCACGGCCGAGAAACGCCGCACCGCAATGATGTTGGAGTTCTCCACCGGGCGCGAGCCGATCCCGGGACGCCCCCACATCCACGACGGCCGGTTTCTGGGCGTGGTACGCGGCACCTACGGCTGGTGGGCCCTGGAGGTCGAGCTGTCGGTCAAGGACCGCGTGTCGATGGACACCGCATTGCGGGGTGCGATCCGCGCCGCCCAGGACGCGCACCCGTACTCGATGGTCGGCCTGCTCTACCTGTGCCGCAGCGAGGCCGTGCTGAAAAACGTGGAGGCCGCCGCCAACCGGCTGGAATCCGAAGCCGAATTCGCGGACTCGCCGCTGGCACTGCACATCCAGGACTTCGACAAGCAATGGAAGTCCTTCCTCGACGCCCGCAACGCGCTGCGCGAAGCCAAGCGCAAAGAAAAGCGTAAGCGCGAGGCAAAACGCCAGTCCAGCAACACCTTTCAAACCTCCTAGGAAACGTCATGACCAACGACTGTGTACCCCTGATCACCCCCACCGACTGCGGCCCGACCACCACCGCCACACCGCTGGCTGCCGACTCGACGCCCACGGCGAACCTTTTTGCTCCGATGACCCCGGAGGCTCCGCCGGGCACCCCGCCCGTCGTGCACGCGGTCACTGACCCGGTCACCCACTGGTCGGGCCCGAACCTGGCGCATGCCGGACAGGCCGCCGAGACCGCGCTGGTGTGCGGGGCGGCGCTGGCGGCGATGCTGGTGCTGATCGTGGCTGTGGCCGCGGTCCGGCCGCTGGAGCCGCACCGGCTACGCAATTTCGCCGCCGCCGCATGGGCATTGCCACTGACCTCGGCGCTGGCGGGAGGGTCGTGGTCGACCCCTTTGAGCCTGCTGTGGGACGGCGCGCACCACCTCGCCGCCGGGCAGCTGGGCGGACTGTCGATGATGCTGATCCTCGGGCTGCCCGCGACGATGGTCGCCGCGTCGCTGTGGTGGGCGCATTTCCTGGTCAAGACCGAGACCGTCGGGTTGAAGTCGCTGCGGCGCACCAAACGCGTCCAGGACTCCCTCACCACCCGCCGGCATCAGGCGGCGGCGCGGGCGGCGAAACTCGGTGCGCCCCTGCACCGTGGCCACGACATCGTGCTGGGCACCCTCGTCGAGACCGTCAGCTACAAATCTCCCGGAGTGTGGCGGTCGCTGACCAAGCGGCACGAACCGTGGCTGGCGGTCCCCTATGTCGATGCCAAGAAGCAGCAGGCCCTGTTCGGCACCACCGGCAGCGGTAAAACCACTCTCTACGAGCAGTATTCCGAAGCGCTGTTCGACTACGAGTGGCGGGCCTGGCAGAAATGGGCCGGCGTGCCGGGCATGGCGGGCAAGCACTCGCGTCCGCTGCTGGCGATGATCTCCTGCAAGGGCGGGGTCGACGACCACGACCTCGGGCTCAGCATCCGCAAGACCATGATCGCCCGGGGCGTAGACCCGAAACGCATCGCGTTGGTGGGGGTACCCGGGATGGACACCCTCGACGCGTGGGACAAGACCCCGGCACGGGATCTGCGCGCCATGGTCGCGGCACTGCTGGCCGCGACCAGTGAGGCCACCACTGCCGAAGGCCAGCACTTCGAATCGATGCAAACCCGCATCGCCGCCTTGGTGGTGGACAACCCGACCGGCAAGCCCCGCAACCACATCGAGTTCCTGGATCTGCTGGTCGAGGACAACCTCAAGAAGGCATGGAACTACGCGCCGGATGTGGTGCGCCAGATCGATGCCATGCAGGCCGAGAAGGTCCCGCAACTCGATGACGCATTGATCAAGTGCACCAACCTGTTCGAAGACCTCAAAGACGCCAACGGGCGCGTGGTCTTCGACGACGGCGTCGACCTCGACGACCTCGACGTGCTGTTCATGACCGTGCCCGCCCTGGACAAGGACGCCGCCCGCGCCCAGGTCGCAATGACTCTGCGACTGTTGATGCAGCGTGCCGGGCGCACTGCGAAAGCGTTGCGGCGCAGCGTGATTCTGTTTATCGACGAGCTGTCTGCGCTGACTACCAAGCACGGTTCCATCGGGATCGAGGACATCGCCGAGCGGGGCCGCTCCCAAAAGATCGCCATGGTGTTCTGCGGCCAATCCCCGGAATCGGTGGCCTCCGACGAATGGTCGCTGAATCGGCTGTTGAAGACCTGCGCCGGCGGAGTCCTGCTGGGCTACATGGAAAACGCGGGTGAGCTGTGCAAACACGCCGGATCCGTCCCGGTCATGCTGCCGTCGCGGCACCTGATCAAAGGCCAGCGCCACGGCGACGAAGGCCAAGTCTCGGTCGGCGAGAAGTGGCTGGTCGACCCTGCTCGGGTCAGCCGGTTCGACACCGGTGAGTTCGTGTTCTTCAAACAGGGCCGCGCCGACTACGGCCGCGTCGTGCTGCGCGACAAATCCGAACATACCCGCCTGCCCGGCACCTCACCTGCCCCTGCCCCGCGCACCGGCGACGACCCCACCCCCGCCACCGCATAACCGCAGCTTATACCCGCGAATCAGATTGGAGCACAACAACTATGCGCATCTTCCGCGACCACGAAGACGACCACGACGGCGACGACCACGACGGCGAGCAGCCCAGCAGTGGCATCAACCGCGACGAGATCGCCGCCCACGCCGACCTGCTGGCCGACGAGATCGCCGACTACCTTGCCGACCCCACCGCCTACGACACCGACCCCGCCGACGAGACCGTCCAGCGCCCGCCGGCCAAACCGATCCTGCGGCTGGTCCCGCCCCTGCCCACACAGGAGCAGCCCGCGACCGCCGCGCCCGTGGAATCGGGCGCCCCGGCACCGGTCCCGTCGGCGAAACCCCATACCCGTGGCCAGATCTGGCGCGCGAGCGCGGCCGGTTCCTTCGTTGTAGTCGGTCTGGCCACCACCGCGGCGTGGGGACAGCCCGCCGACGTCGGCGGCCCCGTCGTCGTCTACGGGCTGGGCTGGATCGCCTACCTGGCCTGGAACGCTGCACGCCGCCCCTCCCCGTCGCTGGCGCTGGCCACCTTCACCGAACGCCGCGCCGCCCGCGCCCAGCAGCGCGGCATCCACTGACCCCGCAATTCACCACAAAGGAGAGGAAATACCTTGCATATCAACACCTCCGGAGCGATCGGCCTTGGCATCGCCGTCGGCGTCGTCGCCGGGATCGCGACCGTCGCCACGATCATCGCCATCGACGATTTCGATCTCGACACCCGCGTCTCGGAAGCCATCACCCGGTCGCGGATGACGGAAGCCGAGCGCACCGAACTCGCCGCGACCCGACGCCTGATCGACCACCAGGCCCAGCAACAGCGCGAACAGCGCGAACGCAACGAGAGCTACAAGCGCTCCAAGTTCCGCCCTGACCTGCTCTCGGGCACCCGCAGCGAGTTGGTCGACCTGTCTCTGTCCGGGCTGATCTGCGAAATCCTGCACGCCCGCCGCCAAGTCCGCCACGCCTGGACCGCCGACCCGGTCACCGGGGGCCTTGACTACGCCTCGCTCAACACCTGGACCGACCAGCTGCAAGCCATGCGCTCCGAATTCGACCGCCGCCGCGACAACCCCAGCGCCGGGCAGGCCCTCAACCTGCTGGAGCGCATGCGCTGGCAGGCCGCCTACAGCGAGGTGCACGCCTTCGACGAGCTCACCACCCAGGTGCCCAGCCCCGCCGCCGACACCACCACCGTCGTCGCGCAGTCCTGACGAAAACCCCTATCACCGAACGGAACCCGATGTTCAAGAACCGCAACGAACCGATCCTGCCCATCCCCAGCGACCTCTACAACGAGATCGGCCAGCTCGCCGACCGAGTGCAGGCGCTGCGGGCGGACGTCGCCAGAATCCGCGGCCAGTACGCGGAATTGGCGGAGTCCCCGAAGTCGCTGCGCGTCGACGAGCTCGGCGCCCCGACCGACCCGCGCGAGGCGGTCATCCTCACTCACACCGCGTTGCGGGCGGTGGACCGCGACCTGGAAACCGTCGAGAAGGGCATCACCTACGCCCACGGGCCCGCGTCCCGCATCAGTCTCACCGACGCCGCCGCCGAGCGCCGCGAACAGCAACTCGGCCAGCAGCGTCCCCCGATCGAACGCACGCGATAGCCGAAAACCCTTGTGAAGGAAAGGAATACCAACCCCATGACCGACAAACTCGACCCTGCCGAAGATCTGATCCACACGCTGGCGACCGTCGCCGCCGCGACCGCGGACATGACCGTGTGCTGGCGGCGCGCGGCGCAGCGGGAGCTGATCGAGCCCGAGCACAACCGCGATCACAGCGACGGCGTGCTGTCGGGGCTCTGGCTGGCGCTGCTGACCCTCGTGGTCCTCGGACCCGGAACCGACATCGACAAGGGCCGCCACCTGCTGAGGGTCGAACAGCGGCTTCCCGAGCATCTTCGAGCGCTCACCCACGACAGCGACGACCTCACCGGCCCGGTCGAGGACCTGCCCGACGACCTCGCCATCGATGCCTACTGCGACGCCGTCCACTACCTGCGCAAGACCACCACCGCCACCCGCAAGCAGTGGGACCTGTGCAAGCAACTGCTCGACCAGGCCATCGCCGCGGTCACACCGTTCGAACCCTCCCTGAACTGACCAAACCCGCTACCACCGAAAGGAATTCACACCTCATGTCCGAAATGGATGACATCACCCGCGAAGCCGGACGCTTCACCGCCCAGATCGCGCAACTGCTGGCCCGGCTCTCCCACACCAAGGGCTGGCGGGAGAAGCGCCAGATCAAGAAGGGCATCAACCTGCTGGTGCGCGAACAGACCCGCACCGCCGAACAGCTGCGCACGCTCGAGTTGGGGGCCACTGCCGGCGCGATCGACAACTATCGCCAGCACTGTGCGGCGGTCAATGCCCGCGCGATCGATCCGGTCACCAGCGCCGAACAGCGGGTGCGTGACCGGGAATCGCTGACGCGCCACCACGGCGACCTGGAGGCGCGGGTCCTGGAATCGGAGATGCTGACGCCCATCGAGCAGGGTATGGCCCTCGATGGGATGGCTGCGGCCACCCGGTTCCCGGACTTCAAGCTCGGCAACCTGTTCAAGCACGCCCGCAAGGTGCGCGGCCTGGACGCGCTCCGCTACCGCGCCCAGGTCGCCCGCGCCCACGCTGCCACCGGTATCGCCCGCACCCCCGCCTACTCCCGGCCCGCGATCACACAGTCCCACAACGGGAACGGTCAGGCCCATCCGGACCGTCAACTGGGCAGCGGGTATTCGATGGCGCAGGCCGATGCCGCCCAGATGATCCGGCGCAGCCAGGCCGTCGACCGCCCCTGGGCGCCGCACCCGCAGCAACGGGACGCTGCCGCACAGCAGGCCGCCCGGGCTGCTGCGCAGGCCGGGCTGTCGGCTGAGCAGATCACCTGGGAGTTCAACAACGCCACCGCGAACTCCCGCGCCGAGGTCGCCATCGTTGCCCGCTACCCCAGCCTCAACGGTGACCTCGAAAAGGTGGACAACCACGTCGGGTTGCACCCGAACGAGCGGGAGGCCGCTGCGTGGGCCGCGATGCGGCAGGGGCAGATCGCCCAGTTCGGCACCCCGAAGGCGGTGCGGTTGTCCGGGACCGAAAGCGGTCACAGTGAGCCGTTCTTCACCACCGAGGGCAGCCACGCGTTCGTCACCGACGAGGTCAACGCCTGGCGCGCCGAGACCACCCGCGCCGTCCACGACCAGCCCCCGGAGACCACCGGGCAGGACAGATCACGAGAAAAGTCTTCCAGCAGTGGAGGTTCGGAGGATCTGGAGCGTCGGGTGTTGATGTTGCAGCGTGGCCTGGACGCGGTCACCGCCGACCGCGACACCCACAAGCAGCAGCTGGAATCGGTACGCGCGGAACTGGACACGTTGAAGAACACCCAGTTGCGCGCCAACCGCGAGTTGCGGGAGGCCCGCGAACAGCTCGAGACCGTCGGCGCCGAGCGTGACCGATTCCGCGGTGAACGCGACGAAGCGGTCGAGCGGCTCAAGCAGCAGACCCCCGAACGCGACCGGTACGGCAGCCCAGAACGGCAAGCCGAGCAGGCCAAGGCCGTCGCGCACGGGCGAGCCCTGGCGGAGGACACGCAGATCCAGGACGCGACGGATCAGATGCGACGCAGCCAGGGCGGCGACTTCGACCAGACATACCGCCACGGACGAGGCAATGGATTCGGTCCGGAGAAGCCGCGTCCGCCGATCCAGCGGGAGCGGTGATCATGCACAGCGAGCACGAAGAAGCGATGCGCGCGGACTTCCATGACCGCCAGGCGCAGATGTTGAGGATGGCGCAGCCCGAGGTCAGCGACGACCAGCGCTACGAGATCGCCGACCGGATCGTCGATTACGACCGTCGGTGGCAGTCCGGACCGTACGCCGAGGACTGGGAGTTCCTGCGTGCCGCGCACGCCGACTGGCACGACCACCCCGAAATGATGGCCCGCTTCGCCCGCGACCTGGATGTCAGCCGCAACGTCTGGGAGGACTACGGGCTCAGCGACGTCAGCCGACGCAGCGTGACCCAGGCCCGCCACATCGCCGATGAGGAACGCGCCGCCATCGCGGCCCTCGCCCATCGGCAGCCGATCCGACGGGAGCGCTGAGCCATCGAAGCCGAGCACGAGGAAGCCATGCGCAGCGACTTCCGGGAACAGGCATCGCTGCAGGCACGCACCTATCAGGCCGGAGTGACCGAGAACGAGGTCGGGGAGAGCTTCAGCAAAGTCCGTGAGATCCACGGCCGGTGGAGCTCAGGCCCGTACGCCGAGCAGTGGCGCTACCTCGCGGATGCGTACACCGACTTCCGCGATCGACCCGACGCCATGGACCGGTTCCTCGACAACGTCGAGCACAACCTCGCCCAGGGTTGGGGCGGCGGGCTGGATGAGGTGCAGCGGCGCAGCCTGTATCAGGCCAAGGAGCTGACCGAACCGCAGCGGGTGCGCCCGCGGGGCCGGAACCAGCGGGAGCGCTGATCGGTCATGGATCACGATCCGGCTCACGGGCGTTCATGGCAGCTGATCACCGCTGCCCTGACCGCCACCATGGGTCCGGGCCGGGACCGGGCACGCTGGACATTGTTCCTGTGCCCGGTCCACGAGGCCGACGGGCAACACCACACCCCCTCTCTCGGGGTCCGCTACGACCCCGCCCAGGGCAAAACCATCGTCCGCTGCTTCGCCCACTGCGACGACAAAGACGTCCTCGACAAGATCGGGCTCCGCGTCCGAGACATGTGGGACCGACTACCCGAACGCAACCCCCACCAGCCGCATCAGCCCGGGCAACGCCGCCCGCCATCGCGCGCCCAGCAAGCGCATCAGCAGCGAGTGTCGTTGGTGGACAAGGCCATCGACTACTCGCGGCTGCCGATCCCGTCCAAACCCGATCTCGGCGAAGCGATCGGCCCGACGGAAAATGTGTGCGGCTACCTGTACCGCCGCGCCGACGGCGGCGAGGAAGGCGTGGTCGTGCGGCACAAAACCCCGCACGAACACGGCGAGAAGAAATCCTTCACACAAGCGCACTGGACCGGAACCAGCTGGGAAACCACAGGTTTCGCGCCGATCCCGTACCGGCTGCCCGAACTGCTCGACGGCGTGCAGGCCGGTCGAGAGATCTACGTGGTCGAGGGCGAGAAGGACGTCGGGCGCGCCATGGACGCCGGGCAGGTCGCCACCTGCAATGCCATGGGCGCCGGCAGCTGGACTCCCGAGCACGCGAAATGGTTGCACGGGGCGGGGCGGGTGATCGTGGTCGCCGACCGCGACCGCCCCGGCTACCACCACGCCGCCAAGGTCGCCGAAACCCTCCACGGCCACGTCGGAGAAGTCCGCGTGCTCCAAGCCGCCGCGGGCAAGGACCTGTCCGACCACCTCGACGCCGGCCACGGCTTCGCCGACTTGGAGATGGTGCCCTACCTCGACCGCCACTACCGGCAACCCCGGTCGGGCCCGCAACAGCAGCGGCAGGTCACCCGCAGCCGCTGACCTCGCAATCCCCACTTATCCCTGATTGATCACAAAAGGAGAGAACCGTCATGACCAGCACCAATTTCGGACAGCGCTTCACTGCCGCCGCCGCGAAGATCCCGTCGGCGTTCGGGAAGAACAGCGCGCCGGGCACCACCGTGTACGGGCGGATCAGCAGGATCGGTGAGCAGCCGAAGCTGAAGTACGGCGGCGCCCCGGGCGAGGTCGACGTCGACGATCACGGCAACGTCATCCAGCAGTTGTTCATCACCATCGAGACCCCCAACGGGCCGCGCAATCTGTATCCGACCAGCCGCATGGAGCAGGCCATCGGGCAGGCGATGAACGCCTCTGGCGCAACCAGTTTCGACATCGGCGCCACCCTGTCGATCACCTACACCGGCCCGGATCCGGAGAACGACAAGGCCCGCCTCTACACCGCCGTCTACACCTCCGCGGTCGGCGCGAACGGCGGTGGCAGGTGACCGGCAACGACGCCGGGTCGATCGTGGGGCGCACCAATGCCGCTGCGCCCCACGGCACACCCCGCGTCGACCCTGTCGCATCCTCAGCAACCAGCCAGCACGGACGCGACACCACACCATCCGCGCCCCGCCCAGGGCCGGGCGAGGCGCTCACGACGTTGAGTGAGGAGGCGATCATGACCACCGCCTGCGACAGCCGCGACACCGTGTCGCAGCAGCCGCGCGACAGCCGCCGCACACGCGACACCGATGCGACAGACCGCGGCGGCAAGATCGTCGCCTGGGCCGGATTCATATTCGGATCGGTGCTATCGATCGTGATGAACTGGCTGCACACTTGGTTGCCCGCGGCATCGAAACCACACGGCTGGTCGCCGGGAGTGTGGCCGCAAATCGGTTCCGCCGTATGGCCTGTCACGCTGTTGCTGGCCGTCGAAGCGCTCTCGCGCGTACGGTGGAAGGTTGGCCTGGCATGGTCGCTGGCCCGCTACGGCGGTGTCGGCACCGTCGCCGCCGGCTCGGCGCTCATCTCCTACGGCCACGTCCACGACGTCCTGCAAAGCTGGGACTACGGCACCGTCGGCTCCGCCGTCGGCCCCCTGGTGCTGGACGGATTGATGGTCGCCTGCGGCTTCGCCCTGCTCTCCGAATCCAGTTCCCCCGCCACCGGCAGCGATACCGCACCCACTCCTCCCGTTGTGGTCGGGAGTCCCACACACCCAACGCCCGGCAGAGTTTCGGCCGCAGAGGTAAGCGAACCGGCCGCGGACGCACCCGTCAACGCGGTAAGCCCCCATGACGGCCCCGACGCGTTTGCTGGGGATGTCCTCGGACCGGAATTGCCTGCGCGACACCAGGATGCGACGCCGCGACAGCCAGACGCGACGGGCGCGACACCAGGCGACAGTCCTGCGACAGCCCGCGACAGCGACGATCCGATCACGCGCGACGAGCGGATCCTTGCGTTGCATGCCGCGGGTCGTTCCACGCGCGAGATCGCAGACGAAATCGGTGTCCATCACTCCACTGTCGCGCGAGTCGTCGCACGCTACGGCGGCAGCGACACCACCCGCGACGCCCTGTCGGGATTGCGACTCATCCAGACTCCGGCAAACGGTGAGGAAACCGCGTCATGACCGGTATCGAATGGACCGAGACAACCTGGAACCCGGTCACCGGCTGCGACCGCGTCAGCAGCGGCTGCGACAACTGCTACGCGCTGTCGATGGCCAAGCGGCTCAAGGCAATGGGCGCGCCGAAATATCAGATCGACGGTGACCCCCGTACCTCCGGGCCCGGATTCGCGGTCACGATTCATCCTGCAGCACTGGACATCCCGCACCGCTGGCGCTCACCGAAGCTGGTGTTCGTCAACTCCATGTCCGACCTGTTCCACGCCCACGTGCCCGAAGCGTTCATCCGCGACGTGTTCGAGGTGATCGCCTCGACACCCCAGCACACCTACCAGATACTCACGAAACGCTCCCTGCGAGCACGCCGGTTGGCCGACCGACTGCCCTGGCCACCCAACCTATGGATGGGTGTCTCGGTCGAGAACCAGGACACACTCATCCGGGCCGGGCATCTGCTCGACATACCCGCCGCCGTCCGGTTCCTGTCCTGCGAACCGCTCCTCGGGCCCGTCGACCTCACTGCGGTACTGCGCGGCCGGCGCGACGGAATCGGGTGGGTGATCGTCGGCGGTGAGTCCGGCCCTGGTGCTCGCCCGGTCTCTCCGGAGTGGGTGCGAGCACTACGAGATCACTGCGTCACCGCCGGCGTGCCGTTCTTCTTCAAACAATGGGGCGGACGCACCCCCAAGCAGAACGGCCGGAGCCTCGACGGCGTCATCTGGGACCAGCTCCCGTCCATCTGCCCGAAATCCACCATGCGGAGGCCCAGACCCCAGCGCACGCAGATGCGCGCCATGTCGACCACGAGATTCGAGAAGGGAAGAAGCCGTGACGGCGACCAATGAGAGTGAGCGCACGCCTATGCGCCGCTGGGTACCCACCAACGATGCGGCCGCTCACATCCACCGGCATCCGGAGGTGCTGCGGCGCTGGAATCGGCACCGTGACGAACATCCGTGGTTGCCGATGCCGCGGCGAGTGGGGAAGAACCTGCTCTGGGATCTCGACGAGCTGGACGCTGCCATCGATGGGCAAGTCGACCGACGCGAAGGGCTGTAGAGGTGCCCGGGGGACGCCCACCGCGACCGATCGGAGTGCCCGGCAAAGTGACGTTGACCGAGCTGGCACCCGGACACTTCGAGGCCCGCGTCAAGGTCCGCGACGCTGCCGGCCGACGGCGCGAACTCTCCCGGGTGTCCCCGGAAAGGCTGGATGCACGAGGACGGAAAGTGCCGGACCGCAACGGTTCTCGCGCAGCCGACGCGGTCCTGGCCGCCGCCCGTGACGTCAAAGTCGACCACGACAGCGAGATCACTGGCAGTATGCGGGTTCGCAAGTTGTGGACGCAGTACCGGGAGCGCCTCGTGGCCCTGCAACGAGCACCCAGAACACTCGAACGCTATGACGACGTCGCCGTCATGTTCAACAAGGCATTCGGGGATCTGACCGTAGCGGAGGTCACCACCGGCGCCGTCGAGAAATTCCTGACCGATGTCGGCACCGAGCAAGGCCCCGGATCCATGGCCAGCGCCCGCTCGGTGCTTTCGGGCATGTTCCGCTACGCCGTCCGCCGCGGCGCGCGGGAGGTCAATCCGGTGCGCGAGGTGGAATTGCCCCAGAACCTGGAAGCCAAGGGGCGCACCGGCGGAGCCCGCGACATCACCGTCGACGAACTGCGGTTCATCCTCACCGCCGTCCGGATCTCGACGCTTCCGTGCCCGCGAAAACTCACCAAGCAGGAACGCGAGCGACCCAAACCGCTCAAGGCCTACACCCCGCCCACCGTCGCCGACTACTGCGCCAGCACCGATCTGGCCGATTGGGTGACACTGTTGGCAGCCACCGGACTCCGCCGCAGCCAAGTACTCGCCCTGTTGTGGTCCGACATCGATCTCGATGACAAGACGTTGCGGACGAGTGGGAAGGTCGTACGCGTCGCGGGGCAAGGACTCGCCCGGATGGTGCAGGAGGCCGACCCAAAGAACCGCAAGGGCCGAATTGCGCTGCCGGAGTTCGCGGTCGTCATGCTCACCCAGCGCCAGCAGCTACTCGAGGAACGTAAGCGGACACGCCGACCAGCGGAGCCCCCCGAATACGACCTGGTGTTCCCCTCCACACGGTGGACGATGCGGGACCCGGACAACGTCCAGGACCAATGGCAGCGGGTGCGCGCGGCGCTCGGCATTCCCGACGACATCACCGCGCACAGCTTCCGCGGCGCAGTCGCGACGATCCTCGACGACGCCGGACTGTCCGCCCGCGTCGCCGCCGACGTCCTCGGACACGCCGACCCGTCGATGACTCAGCGCCGCTACATGGCCCGCGGGCGAGTGCATCCGGCCGCGGCCGCCGCGCTGCACAGCGCGGTCAGCGACGAATGAGTTAGTGGGGAGTTTGTGGGGGGATGGGTCCCGGTTTGCGGGTTCCCCGGTGCGGGTACTGGTGTAACTGCCAGCGTTGTCGCTGGTCAGTCACCCCTTGTGCGCCCCCGGCAGGAATCGAACCTGCGACCTAGGGATTAGAAGGCCCTTGCTCTATCCAACTGAGCTACGGAGGCAGTGCGGGCATCGGCGGTGATGCGGGCTCCAAACACCTTGACCGAAATCGATCTCGGTGTCCAGCGCGTTAAGTATAGCGAGCGTCCAGATCAGCAAAGCTGGGTCGCGTAGCAACTGTTCGGCGCGTCGGGGCGGTTGTGCAGACCGGAGGACCGGAAACCCCAGGGGAGTCTGGACGGGCGCTCCGAACTACGCTGGGCCCATGTCGTCAGTGCAGGACCCGCCCGCAGGATCGGATGTTTCGCCGAATCGGTCGGGTTCGGGGGTGACGTTCGCGGCGATCACGGCACTGGGTGGCGCGGCGACCGCGCTGGTGGCGGCGCTGGTCGTGGCGTTGTCGGCGGCGCAGGCGCTGACCCTGCTGGGTATTCCGGATCCGGGACCGCTGACCACCTACGGGCTGCCGGCAGTGCGGGCGGTCGCGGATTTCTCGGCTGCGCTGACCGTCGGGTCGCTGCTGTTCGCCGCGTTCTTCGTGCCGCCGCAGACCAGTGGGCTGCTCGACGTGGGCGGGTATCGGGCGCTGCGGCGCGCCGGGAACGCGGCGCTGGCATGGGCGGTCGCGGCGGCGTTGCTGGTGCCGTTGACCCTGTCGGACACCACCGGGCAACCGCTGCAGGATTCATTGCGCCCGGAGGAGGTGTGGCGCGCCGCGGACAGGGTCGATGTGGCCGGGTCGTGGCGATTCACCGTGTTCATGGTGGTGGTGCTGGCCATCGGCTGCCGGGTGGCGCTGCGCTGGGGCTGGACGCCGGTGCTGCTGTGGCTGTCGGTGCTGTCGCTGTTGCCGGTCGCGCTGACCGGGCACTCCTCGTCGGGCGGCGCGCACGATCTGGCCACCAACAGCCTGATCCTGCACCTGGTTTCGGCCTGCTTCTGGGTGGGCGGCCTGTTCGCGGTGCTGGCCTACGCACTGCGGGACGGCAAATACACCGCGCTCGCCGTGCGCCGGTTCTCGAAAGTGGCGACCGTCTCATTCGTGGTCATCGCGATCAGCGGTGTGATCAACGCCTATGTCCGGGTGCCGCTGTCGGATCTGTTCAGCACCACCTACGGCAAGCTGGTGCTGGCCAAGGCCGCCGCGCTGATCCTGCTCGGCGTCGTGGGGTTCCTGCAGCGGCAGCGCGCCATCCCGGATCTGGAGAAGGATCCGCAGGATCGCGGCGCGCTCATTCGTTTCGCGGGCGTCGAGGCGCTGATCTTCGCGGCCACCGTCGGCCTGGCCGTGGGCCTGGGCCGCACCCCGCCGCCGGACCTGCGCACGGTGCCCACGCCGACCGAGGTGGAGATCGGCTACAACCTGGCCGGCCCGCCGAATATCGAGCGGCTGCTGTTCGACTGGCGTTTCGACCTCGTCTTCGGGACCCTCGCGCTCGTATTGGCCGTGGTCTACGTGCTGGGCGTGCTGCGGCTGCGCAAGCGTGGCGACTCCTGGCCGGTCGGCCGGACCATTGCCTGGCTCGTGGGTTGCGCCACCCTGCTGATCGCCACCAGTTCCGGTGTCGGCCGCTACGCACCGGCCATGTTCAGCGTGCACATGGCCCAGCACATGATGCTGTCCATGCTGGCCCCGATCCTGTTCGCGCTGGGCGGCCCGGTGCTGCTGGCGCTACGGGCGATTCAACCGGCCGGTCGGGACGCACCGCCCGGACCGCGCGAGTGGATCCTGGCGGCCGTGCACAATCCGGTGTCGCGCTTCATGACGCAGCCCGTGGTGGCCTCGGTGTTCTTCGTGGCCGGTTTCTACGCGCTGTACCTGGGCGGCATCTTCGACAAGTTCGTCGGCACGCACGGCGCGCACCTGGTGATGAACGTGCACTTCCTTCTCAGCGGATACCTCTTCTACTGGGTGGTGATCGGCATCGATCCGAAGCCGCGCCCGGTGGAGCCGCTCACCAAGCTGGGCATGGTGTTCGGTTCGCTGCCGTTCCACGCCTTCTTCGGCATCGCGCTGATGAGCATGGATACCGTGATGGGCGGCTGGTTCTATCGTGGTCTGGGCCTGTCCTGGAACCATGATCTGCTCGCCGATCAGCACACCGGCGGTAGCCTCGCCTGGGCCAGCGGTGAAGTACCGCTGGTGGTGGTGATGCTGGCGCTGCTCATCCAGTGGTCACGCAGCGACAAACGCCTGGCGAACCGGCTCGATCGCAAGGCCGAACGCGACGACGACGCGGACCTGACGGCGTACAACGCCATGTTCGCCGAGCTAGCCCGGCGTGACGGAGAGGTGCGCAAGTGAACGACGTCGCCATGGCGACCCGGAAAGTCAAGCGGCTCTACCGATCCGATGTGCGGCAGGCCCGCCGCCTGCTGCGCGGTCACACCCGCAAGACCCCCGTCTTCCATACCGACATCCTGGGCCCGCGCGGCCCGGTCCCGGTGACCCTCAAGCTGGAACACCTCCAGCACGGCGGCACCTTCAAGGTGCGCGGCTGTCTCAACGCGCTGTTGCAGGCGCGCGGTGACCAGACCCACGTGGTGCTGGCCTCGGCCGGCAATGCCGGGATCGCGGCGGCGCTGGCCAGCGCGTTGCGCGGAATGTCGTGCACCGTGGTGGTTCCCGAGTCGGCCTCGCACACCAAGGTGGCGGCCATGTGGTCGCATGGCGCCGAAGTACTGTGGCACGGAACGACTTACGCCGAGGCGCACCGGTACGCCCGCCAGCTCGCGGCCGAGCGAGGGGCCATGCAGTTGCACGCCTACGATCTGCCCGAGATCGTGGCGGGGGCGGGTGTGGTCGGGCTCGAGATCGAGGAGCAGGTGCGGGGCAGGCCGCCCGTGCTGGTCGCGGTGGGTGGCGGCGGTCTGGTGGCCGGTGTCGCGGCGGCGCTGGGGCTGCGCGGCCGGGTGATCGGGGTGGAGCCGCAGGGCGCGCCGACCTTGCACTCGGCGCTGGCGGCCGGGCACCCGGTGGATGTCGAGGTCTCCAGCGTGGCCTCGGATTCCCTGGGCGCGAACCGGATCGGCGACATCGCCATGGAGGTAGCGCAGCGCTACGCGGTGCGGTCCATCCTGGTCAGCGACGATGCCATCGTGATGGCGCGCGAGTATCTGTGGCGCGAGTTCCGCATCGTGGTGGAGCCGGCCGGTGCGACGGCGGTGGCGGCGATCCAGAGCGGTGCGTACGTGCCGGCGCCCGGGGAGCGGCCGGTAATCGTGTTGTGCGGGGCCAATACCGACCTGGCGACGCTGTAGCGCGCTGCGAACCTATCCACACCCCGCGAGTTGTCCACACTCGCCGATTCGGGCCTGTCGCTGCCCGCGCCCGCGCGGGAACCTTGAGGTCGACGGCAGGCACAGGCTCGAATCGACAAGGGGGAGTGCAATGTACGAGGCGAACACCGCGGTGATCGGCCGGATCGTCACCCATCCGGTGCGGCGCGCGCTGCAGAACGGTGAACAGCTGTTGAGTTTCCGGTTGGCCAGCACTGCCCGCCGCTACGATCAGGGCGCGGGGGACTGGGTGGACGGTGGCACTCTGTACCTCACCGTAAACTGTTGGCGACGGGGGATCATCGAAGGAGTCGAGGCGTCACTGCAGCGAGGTGATCCGATCATCGCGTACGGGCAGCTGCGCTCGAACGAGTACACCACCCGAGATGGCGCGGAGCGCACCGACCTCGAGATGCGGGCCCTGGCGTTGGGCCCCGACCTGGGTCGTTGCACCGCCCCGGTGGTGCGCAAAACCTTCGGTCGAACCGACCGGACCGAACCCGTGGAGCGGCTGTCCGTGGATGCGGACACTGCCGGAGAACCCGCTACTACACACAGTTAGGCTTGCCGATATGGCTGAGTTCATTTACCAGATGGTGAAGGTGCGAAAGGCGCATGGCGACAAGGTCGTGCTCGACAATGTGACCTTGAACTTCCTTCCCGGCGCCAAGATCGGTGTCGTCGGCCCGAACGGCGCGGGTAAGTCCAGTGTGCTGAAGATCATGGCGGGACTGGACCAGCCGAACAACGGTGATGCCTGGCTCGCGCCGGGCGCGACGGTCGGCATCCTGCAGCAGGAGCCGCCGCTGAACGAAGAGAAGACCGTGCGCGGCAACGTCGAGGAGGGCCTCGGCGAGATCAAGGTGAAGCTGGACCGCTTCAACGAGATCGCCGAGCTCATGGCGACCGACTACTCCGATGAGCTGATGGAGGAGATGGGCAAGCTCCAGGAGGAGCTCGACCACGCGGACGCGTGGGATGTCGACTCCCAGCTCGAGCAGGCCATGGACGCGCTGCGCTGCCCGCCGCCGGACGAGCCGGTCACCAACCTCTCCGGTGGTGAGCGCCGTCGCGTCGCGCTGTGCAAGCTGCTGCTGAGCAAGCCCGACCTGCTGCTGCTCGACGAGCCCACCAACCACCTCGACGCCGAGTCGGTGCTGTGGCTGGAGCAATTCCTCGCCACCTACCCGGGCGCGGTGCTGGCCGTCACCCACGACCGGTACTTCCTCGACAATGTGGCGCAGTGGATCCTCGAGCTGGACCGCGGCCGCACCTTCCCCTACGAGGGCAACTACTCCACCTACCTGGAGAAGAAGGCCGAGCGCCTCGAGGTGCAAGGCAGGAAGGACCAGAAGCTGCAGAAGCGCCTGAAGGAGGAGCTGGCCTGGGTCCGTTCCGGCGCCAAGGCGCGGCAGGCCAAGAACAAGGCGCGTCTGGGCCGCTACGAGGAGATGGCCGCCGAGGCCGAGAAGATGCGCAAGTTGGACTTCGAGGAGATCCAGATCCCGGCCGGTCCGCGCCTGGGCAATGTGGTCGTCGAGGTCGACCACCTGGACAAGGGTTTCGGCGACCGGCAGCTGATCAAGGATCTGTCCTTCACCCTCCCGCGCAACGGCATTGTCGGCGTCATCGGCCCGAACGGTGTCGGTAAGTCGACGCTGTTCAAGACCATCGTCGGTCTGGAGCAGCCGGACAGCGGCGAGGTGCGGGTCGGCGAGACGGTCAAGCTGAGCTACGTCGACCAGGGCCGCTCCGGCATCGACCCGAACAAGACGGTGTGGCAGGTGGTCTCCGACGGGCTGGACTTCATCCAGGTCGGCAATCAGGAAATGCCTTCCCGCGCTTACGTTTCGGCGTTCGGCTTCAAGGGCCCGGATCAGCAGAAGCCGGCCGGTGTGCTCTCCGGTGGTGAGCGCAACCGCCTGAACCTGGCGCTGACCCTCAAGCAGGGCGGCAACCTGATCCTGCTCGACGAGCCCACCAACGACCTCGATGTCGAGACCCTGAGCTCGCTCGAGAACGCGCTGGAGAACTTCGCCGGCTGCTCGGTGGTCATCTCCCACGACCGCTGGTTCCTCGACCGCACCTGTACCCACATCCTGGCGTGGGAGGGCACCGAGGACAACCCGGCCTCCTGGTTCTGGTTCGAGGGCAACTTCGAGGCCTACGAGGCCAACAAGATCGAGCGCCTGGGTCCGGAAGCGGCGCGCCCGCACCGCGTCACTCACCGCAAGCTGACCCGCGGATAACGGGCCACCCCAACCGAATTCATCGCCGCCCTCACCCGCCGAACCGGGTGAGGCAGGGGGATCGCGTCCGTCATCGGTCCGCTACCGAGCGCTGGATTCCGTACGGTCCATCGAAGAATGGTCGATTGATCACCGTTTCGTCGGGCCGAAGACGTTTGCTGGACGGTTCGCGGCCCGCTGTATGGCGGGCCGTGACCGGCCAGATGAACGGTTATCGAATAGCGAACTCAATGGTTTCGCATTCGCACTTGTGCGTGAAAACTGTTTTGGTGCAAGGTTTGTCGTATGCGACCTGGCGATATCGGACGAAGTCGGCGACGACCGAACCGTCCGGTTCATCCGTATGATGAGACGCGGCGCGGCATTGAGAGGAATTCAGCCCGGCAGTTCTTGCGCCCAGCTACTCTCGCATCGGCGTCACTTTGTTACGGAACCGAATCCGAGGAGTTGGCGAAATGACGGTCTCGTCCGAGTTGTCCAGCGCGGCCTGGGCTGCGAGTTTGCCCGCGTCTCTGCGGGGCAATCTCGTACCCCTCGAGGAGGCGTACTTCCGCCACGTCGACGCCGGCGATGCTGACTGCGCGATCCCCGCGACATCCACCCACATCTTCCGCTGCCATCTGGACCTCGGCATCCAGCGCACCCCCGGCACCGCGAATGTCCGTGTGTACCATGCGGATGACGAGGCCGGGCTCGGTGTCGCCATCCAGCTCGTGACCGATGACATGCCGCTGCTGGTCGAATCCGTGACCTCCTCGCTGAGCCGGATCGGCGTCAGCGTCAGTGAGGTCGTGCACCCCATTTTCGAGGTGACCCGAGACGCCGCGGGCCGCCTGAAGACGGCGGTGCCGCACGAGGTCGACGCCAATGGCACCACGGGCCTGCCCGAGTCCTGGATGCACGTGCAGCTGCACCCCGCCACCAGCCGCGCCCAGCTCGAGCAGATCGAGACCGCGCTGCCCGACGTGCTCACCGACGTGCGCCGGGTCATCGAGGACACCGAGGCCATGCGCGAGGCGCAGGAGCGGGTCGCTGCCGAGCTCGACACCGCGGCCACCGCGGGCAGATCCGCCTTTCCCGCAACGGATCTCATCGACTGCGCCAATCTGTTGCGCTGGCTGGCCGACGGCCACTTCACCGTGTTGGGCTACGCCCGGTACGAGCGCAGCACCGTGGACGGTCAGGCCAAGTCCATCATCGTGCCGGAGACCAGCCTCGGCGTGCTGCGCCCCAATGTCGGCACCGACTTCCGGGTCCCCGACAACAGCGGCGATCAGCCGCTGCTCATGCTGACCCAGGGCCTCGTCCCGGCCACCGTGCACCGCGCGGTCTACCCGTACTTCGTCGGCGTGGCCGAGATCGACGACTCCGGTGCCGTCACGGGCGAGCACCTGTTCATCGGCGTCTTCACCGTCACCGCCCTGCACGCGAACGTGCTCGACATCCCCGTCATCGACCGCCGGGTGCGTTCCATCATCGAGTCCAGCGGCTTCGACCTGGACTCCTTCTCCGGCCAGGAGATGCTCGAGGTCATCCAGGCCTTCCCGCGTACCGAGCTGTTCTCCTCCGAAGGCGAGGCACTGCGCCGCACCGCCAGCGCGGTGCTGAATGTAGGCATGCGCCGCCAGGTTCGGCTGTTCATGCGCATGGACGGCTACGGCCGCTTCGTGGCCTGCATGGTGTATCTGCCGCGCGACCGCTACACCACCCGCGTCCGACTGGAGATGCAGGACATCCTGATGCGCGAGCTGGGCGGCGCATCCATCGACTATTCGGCCCGGGTGTCCGAAAGTGATCTTGCCAGTGTGTATTTCACGGTGCGGCTGCCCGATCAGGGTACCGTGGCCAACACCGGCGAGCCCAACCGGTTGCGTATCCAGCACCTGCTCGCCGAGGCCAGCCGTACCTGGGACGACCACCTGCGCGACGAGGTGGCCAACTCCACCGTGCTCGACCCGGCGGTGGCGCAGCGCTACGCCGAGTCGCTGCCGGAGAGCTACAAGGAGGACTTCGAGCCCACCCGTGCCGTGGCCGACATCCTGCGGCTGCAGCGACTGCCCGACGGGGGCATCGACCAGCACCTGTACCGCTGGTCCGACTCCGACCCGGGCTCTTGGCGCTTCACGCTCTACATCGGTGGTGGCGGTGGCATCTCACTGAGCCAGGTGCTCCCGCTGCTGCAGAGCCTCGGCGTGGAGGTGATCGACGAACGTCCGCACCACGTCGAGCGCGATCAGGGTCCGGAACAGTGGATCTACGACTTCGGCCTGCTGGCCCGTCCCGAGCTGCTGCGCAGCGCCCTGGACCGGAACATGGACGCCGAGCTGGTGGAGTCCGCGAGCCGGCTCGACGTGCTCGACGCCCAGGTGCGCGGTTTACGCGAACGCTTCACCGAGGCGTTCGCGGCGCTCTGGTACGGCCGTGCCGAGGCCGACGGCCTCAATGAGCTGGTGCTGCGCGCCGGCCTGCACTGGCGCGGCGTCGCGATCCTGCGCGCCTACTCGAAGTACCTGCAGCAGGCCGGATTCCAGTACAGCCAGGCCGCCATCACCCGCGTGCTGCTGGCCTATCCGGAGGTGGCGAGCATGTTCGTCGAGCTGTTCACCGCGCTCTTCGATCCGGACTCGGCCAACCCCGACCATGCCACCGAGTTGGAGGCCGCGGTCCGCTACCGCATCGATGAGGTGGTGAGCATGGACGCAGACCGCATCCTGCGCGCCATCCTCGGCCTGATCAAGGCCACCCTGCGCACCAACTACTACGTCACCGACGCCGACGGCATGGTGCGGGACTACCTGTCGTTCAAGGTGGAACCGAAGGAGATCACCGAATTGCCCAAGCCCAGGCCGCAATTCGAGATCTTCGTCTACTCCCCGCGAGTGGAGGGCGTGCACCTGCGCTTCGGCCCGGTGGCGCGCGGCGGCCTGCGCTGGTCGGACCGCCTGGAGGACTTCCGTACCGAGGTCCTGGGCTTGGTCAAGGCGCAGGCGGTGAAGAACGCGGTGATCGTGCCGGTCGGCGCCAAGGGCGGTTTCGTGGTCAAGCAGCCGCCGGCCGCGACCGCCGATCCGGTCGCCGATCGGCAGGCGCTGCAGGCCGAGGGCATCGCCTGCTACCGCACCTTCATTTCCGGCCTGCTCGACGTCACCGACAATGTCGATCGCGCCACCGGCGCGGTGCTGCCGCCCGAGCGGGTGCTGCGCCGCGACGCCGACGACACCTACCTGGTGGTCGCCGCCGACAAGGGCACCGCCTCCTTCTCTGATATCGCCAATGATGTTGCCCTGCAGTACGGTTTCTGGCTCGGCGACGCCTTCGCCTCCGGCGGTTCGGTGGGCTACGACCACAAGGCCATGGGCATCACCGCCAAGGGCGCGTGGGAGAGCGTGAAGCGGCACTTCGCCGAGATGGATATCGACACCCAGTCGCAGGACTTCACGGTGGTCGGCATCGGTGACATGTCCGGTGACGTGTTCGGCAACGGCATGCTGCTCTCGCGCCACATCAGGCTGGTCGCGGCCTTCGACCACCGCCACATCTTCCTGGACCCGAACCCCGATGCCGCAACGTCTTTCGTCGAACGCGAGCGCATGTTCGCGCTGCCGCGCTCGTCGTGGGCCGACTACGACCGGTCCCTGATCAGCGAGGGCGGCGGGGTCTACGACCGCACGGTGAAGGCCATCCCGGTCACCGACCAGGTCCGCGAGGTGCTCGGCCTGGCCGCCGACGTCGTCTCGCTGTCCCCGCCGGAGATGATCCGCGCCATCCTGCAGTCCCCCGTGCAGCTGCTGTGGAACGGCGGCATCGGCACCTACATCAAGGCCAGCACCGAGACCAATGCCGAGGTGGGCGACAAGTCCAATGACGCGGTCCGGGTGAACGCGAACGCCCTGCGGGTCAAGGTGATCGGCGAGGGCGGCAACCTGGGCGTCACCGCCCTGGGCCGCATCGAGTTCTGCCGCCATGACGGCAAGATGAACACCGACGCGCTGGACAATTCCGCCGGTGTGGACTGCTCCGACCACGAGGTCAATATCAAGGTCCTGCTGGACGGCGTGGTCTCCTCCGGCGAGCTGCCCGAGGCCGAGCGCAATCCGCTGCTGGCCTCCATGACCGACGAGGTCTCCGCACTCGTGCTGCAGGACAACGTCTCCCAGAACATCCTTATGGGTATGTCCCGGGCCGAGGCACCGCACATGCTCAACGTGCACCAGCGCGTCATCGAGGATCTCGAGGAACGCCGTGGCCTGGACCGCGAGCTCGAGGCGCTGCCGAGCGACGCGCAGATGAAGTATCGCGCCGAGGAGGGCGCCGGCCTCACCTCGCCGGAGCTGTCGAATCTCATGGCGCACGTGAAGCTTTCGTTCAAGGCCGACCTGCTGGCCAGCGACCTGCCCGATATGGCGTACTTCTCCGCACGGTTGCCGCTGTACTTCCCGACCCCGCTGCGCACTCGCTTCGGTGTGGCCATCAAGCGGCATCGCCTGCGCCGGGAGATCACCGCCACGATGCTGGTGAACGAGGTGGTCGACCTGGGCGGCATCACCTATGCCTTCCGCCTGGGCGAGGAGATCGGGGCCTCGGCCTCCGACGCGGTCCGCGCCTTCACCGCGGCGACCCAGATCTTCGATCTGCACTCGGTGTGGGGTCGTATTCGCGCCGCGGAGATCTCCACCGGGATGAAAGACGTGCTGGAGCTGGAGACCAAGCGCACCCTGGACCGGGCCTCGCGCTGGTTGCTCAACAACCGCCCGCAGCCGGTCGCGGTGGGCGCCGAGATCCATCGCTACGCGCAGGGTGTGCGCACGCTCTCGCCCAAGGTGCCGGGCTGGCTGCGCGGTCACCACATCGACAGTCTCAATGCGCAGTCCCAGGCGATCGTCGAGCAGGGCGCGCCCTCGGAGCTGGCCACCGAGGTGTTCGGCCTGCTGAACCAGTTCCCGCTGCTGGATGTGCTCGATATCGCCGACATCACCGATCGCAGTGGTGAGGAAGTGGGCGCGCTGTACTACGCGCTCAACGATCACCTCAAGATCGACTGGCTGTTGCAGGCGGTCAGCCACCTGGAACGCGGTGATCGCTGGCACGCGCTGGCCCGGCTCGCGCTGCGCGACGACATGTACGGCTCGCTGCGCTCGCTCACCCTCGACGTGCTCTCCGGCGGTGACCCGGAGGAGACGGCCGAGGAGAAGATTGCATACTGGGAATCCAAGAACCAGTCCCGACTGGGCCGAGCGCGCTCTGCCCTGTCGGAACTGTTCGAGTCCGGAACCCACGATCTGGCCACGCTGTCGGTTGCGGCGCGGCAGGTGCGCAGCATGGTGAGTGGGGTGGGTGCGCAATCGGAGGTACCGCGTTGACGAGTGTCGGTTCGCTGAACGGCCAGGCGAAGACGGCAGCACCGAGTCCGGGGGAGTCCCCGGTCTCGGCCGAGCCGAATCGTTTCCACACCACGGTGGAGGTGCGCTGGTCGGATATGGACGCCTTCCAGCACATCAACCATGCCCGCATGGTCACCCTGCTGGAGGAGGCGCGCATCCCGTGGCTGTTCCTGGATGAGCGACCGACGGTTGCGCTGCGGTCCGGCTGTGTGCTGGCCGATCTGCGGGTGCAGTACAAGGGCCAACTCCGCCACGAGGATTCGCCGCTGGACGTGTCCATGTGGATCGACCGGCTGCGCGCGGTGGACTTCACCGTCGGCTACGAGGTGCGTGCGGCCGGCGCCGCCCCGGACTCCCCGCCGGCGGTGGTCGCCTCCACCCAGCTGGCAGCCTTCGACATCGACACCCAGCGCCTACGCCGCCTCACCGCCGAGGAACGCGGTTACCTCGCGCAGTGGCTGGCCGACTGACCGAGCACGACCGTTGTCGGGACAACTGACCCTGCGCGTTCCGGATCCCGCGGAACGCGAGAACCTGGCCACCTTCATCACGCACGCCGTCCGCCTCGACCCGGCGGCCGTCATCCGGCTGCGCCGGCGCGGGGACCGTTACGTCTCCGCCTGGGCGACCACCGGATTCGAGGCGCTGGCGGTGCGCACGGTGGTGGCCGAGCTCGGGATGGACGATGTGTCCGTCGGCGCGGACGCCATCCTCGCCGGGCTGCATGGGCCGGACGCGGGCGTCGCGTTCGGGCTCGGCTATGCCATGGACTCCGCCTGGCGCGCGGCGCTGCCGCCGGAGGCGGGCTTCGTCCACGTGGAGGATGTGCCCGCCCGCACGCTCGTCGAATTGGCCGAGCGCGGAGCCGAATTGGCGCAGGAGCACGGCAGCCAGCACGGCCCGCCGGCCGCCCTGCTGGATCAGACGGTGCTGACCGTATCCGGCGGCGGCGAGCAGGTCGAGGTGCCCATGCGGGTGGTGTTCGCCCTCGCCGCCATGGATTTCATTCCGCACGGCGGCGAGAAGACCGACTCCCGCCGCATCTCCGTGGACGAGATCGTGCGGGTGCGTGCGGCGCGTACCTGGCTGCGCCTGGACGCCCGCTACGGTTCGGTGGCCCGCCGTCGCGGCCCTGCCCTGCCGTTGCTCCCGCACTGAGGCTCTGCTGTTGCTCGCGCACTGAGGCTCTGCCGTTGCTCGCGCACTGAGGCTCTGCCGTTGCTCGCGCACTGAGGCTCTGCCGTTGCTCGCGCACTGAGGCTCTGCCGTTGCTCGCGCACTGAGGGCCTGCCGTTGCTCGCGCACTGAGGGCCTGCCGTTGCTCGCGCACTGAGGGCCTGCCGTTGCTCGCGCACTGAGGGCCTGCCGTTGCTCCCGCACGAGGCTCTGGCGCCCTACCGGTACCGAGTCCGGCCTGAACCCGCCCCCAATGCGCGGGGCACCGAATATCCTGGCTCGTAAGGTTTTTCGAGCCCGGCTAGGTTCGAGTCGGGCCGAACGCAACCACAGGGAGGGGCCATCATCATGACGATCCTGAGGTGCATTCTCGCGGGTGTGGCGCTGGGCATCGCCCTGCTGGCTCCGGCCTTCGCACCCGCGGTGGGTGGCTGACGCGACAGCCGGTCCGCCGGACATCGGAATCGTGATGGCCGGCATAGCCGCAACGATTGGTCGCCCCGCCCCGCGCCGATTACCTTGGCGGCATGAGCGATGCCGCAATCGTGACCGAGTGGACCGACCTGAAGGTCGGCGATGCCGTGATGAGCGCTTATGTGGCCCGTCCGGCGGAACCGGATGAGTATCCCGGAGTCGTTGTGGGACACGAGATCTACGGCCAGCACGCGATGGCGCGAGCGGCCGCCGACCGCCTGGCGTCCCTGGGCGTCATCGCCGTCCTGCCGGACCTGTTCCACCGCGTCGCGCCGCGCGCCGAGCTGGAATTGCACGTCGACCGGGAACGTGGCCTGGAACTGCTGCGCACCCTGACCCGTCCCGGGGTGGTCGACGATGTCTCGGCCTGTCTCGACGAATTGCGCGGCCGCGGCGCGGTCTCGCTGAACATGGTCGGCTTCAGCGCGGGCGGGCACGTCGCCTACTACGCCGCCACTCAACTTCCGCTGGCCGCCACCGCCGCGTTCTACCCGGGTTGGCTCACCAATACCGATATCCCGCTGTCCACACCCGAACCCACCGTCGAAGCCACCCCCGGCATCACGGGCCGGGTCGTGTTGTTCTTCGGCGGCGAGGATCCGCTGATCGATGCCGAGGCTCGCGAAGAACTCGAAGAGGCGCTGAGCAGGGCCAATATCCAGCACGAGATCGTGGTCTACGACAACGCCCCGCACGGCTTCCTCTTCCCCGGCCGCGATTGGTACCGGCCCGAGGCCGCCGAGGATTCCTGGGCCCGGCTCGCGGATCTGCTGCGCGGCTAGCGAATTCGGCACACCGAAGGTCGCTGCTCAGCAGATACCGAGGACTCGCTGCTCAGCAGACGCCGAGGATTCGATCCTCAGTGCACGCCGAGCATCCGCAGCCCCGCCGTGACCACCGCCGCGGAGAGGATCACCACCAGCAGCGGCGCGCGCTTCCACGCCAGCCCCGCCGCGACCAGCACGCCCGCGGGCAGCGCCCACCCGAATTGGCCGCTGCCCGTGGGCACCAGCGTGGTGATCGCCAGCGCGGTGAGCAGCACGACCGACGCGATCTCCAGCAGCCGGATGGTGCGCGGCGAAATCTTGACCCGGCTCCGCAACAGCGGCCCGGCGAATCGGAATGCGAAGGTTCCGAAGGCCAGTGCCATGGCGCCCAGGAATAGTGTCTTGGTCATCGGCCCGTGCCCCGCGAGCTCGATCGGCGTACAGCGGCCGGCATCAGACGGGCCCGGCTGTGGCAGTAATGGTTTCGGTGCCTGCGGCGTGGCTCCCGGCGTACTGGGCGGTGCCGCTGACGCCCGTGACCGGACCGCGGGTCGGCGTGGCCGGATCGCCGGTCGTCTCGGCATCCGGCTTCCCGGCACGCCGGACAACCAGCAGCACCGCGGTCAGTGCGAGGAGCACCGGCAGCCCCGCGCCCAGGAACGGCGTGGTCGCCGCGGCGACCACCGCTCCGGCCAGAGCGGCTGTACGGGTGAGGGGTTCGCGCAGTGCGGGCAGCACCAGCGAGAACAGCACGGCCGGGAAAACGGCGTCCAGCCCGAACGCATTCGGATCCGGCACCACCGCACCTAGAACGGCACCGATGGCCGCGCCCATCGGCCAGGCGGCCACTACCGAGAGCCCGCACACCCAGTAGGCGGCGTGCCGCCGATCCCGATCCGGCTGGGCCAGGGCCATGGCCACCGATTCGTCGTTCATGACGTGGGTGCCCAGCAGCCGCCGCCAGCCGGTGCCGACCACATCGGGCACGGACAGTCCGTAGGGAAGGTGCCGGGCGTTGACCAGCAGTCCCGCCAGCACGGCGGCGATCAGCCCGCCGCCGGCGGTGAGAATGCCGATGAAGACGAATTCCGAGCCGCCGGCGACGACGGCGACGCTCATGAGTACCGGCAGCCAGCCGGGCAGTCCGGAGGTCACCGCGGTAGCGCCGTAGGATACGCCGATCAGGGCGACTGCCAGGCAGATCGCCGCGATACCTGTGAGCACACCCCGATCGAGTGTTCGCCATGCCGAACGCATGTTTTCTATAATGAACACAACCGGCCAGGTTCGTCAAAGGGACGTGCCGATATCCCGGTACTGTGAACGCCACCATGACCCAGCAGTCCGACCGCTCCGAGCCTGTGTCTGCCCAGCAGGTGCCTGTGTCTGCCCAGCAGGTGTCCGAGTCTGCCCCGCAGGCGCCGGCATCCCCGCAGCAGGCGCCCGCGTCGCCGCAGGAGGCGATCGCCGCCGCTCTGCGCCGGGAGCGGGCTCGCTCCGGACTCTCGCTGACCGAGGTCGCCCGTCGCGCCGGGATCGCCAAATCGACACTGTCCCAACTGGAATCGGGCTCCGGCAATCCCAGCATCGAAACGCTGTGGGCGCTCTGCCTCGCCCTCGACATCCAGTTTTCGCGGCTGCTGGATCCTCCGACCCCGCAGGTTCAGGTGATCCGCGCGGGCGAGGGCCCGGTCCTCGCCTCGGCGCGGTCCGAGTACCGGACCACCCTGCTCGCGGCCTCCCCGCCCGCGGCTCGCCGTGACGTCTACCGCGTCACCGCCGAACCCGGCCACCCCCGTGACTCCGCCCCGCACTCCCGCGGCGTCGTCGAGCACATCGTGCTGTGCGCCGGTCGCGCCAAGGTCGGGCTCGCCGAGGATCCGGTGGAACTCGGGCCCGGCGACTACATCTGCTATCCCGGCGATCTGCCGCACGTCTTCGAGGCCCTCGAGCCGGGCACCTGGGCCCTGCTGGTCAGCGAATACAGCTGATCCGCTAATCCCGCTGCGGCGCAGCCGATCTCACTGACCGGCCACCCACCAGGCGGACAGCAGGTGCACGGCCGCCAATCCGACGCAGGTGGCCGCCATCGGCCAGTTGCGCCGTGCCCCACCGATAACCGCATCGCCGATCTGGGCGAGTCCGGCGACCATCAGGATCGGCGCCAGTCCGCTGCGGGCCCCGACCGCGAGCAGGATCAGCATCACGATGCTCAGCGGCACCGCCCGTGCCCCGTACGCATACGCGAAAAACAGTGTGCCCGTATTGATCTGGCCACCGTCAGGCACAGCCATCGCGGGCCGTGTCATGCCCACCACGCTGGAGACACCCGAGATCAAGGCGACCGCCGCGTTCGCGATGGCGATTCCGGTGTACGCGTCCATTTCCTTCACTCCCTAAATCATTCAGAGTCTGAATGGTTCGAGGGAAGTATCATCTGACCCGTGAACGATGTCAAGAAGCCGACCGGACTCCCGAAGACCGTCTCGTTCCGGGTGGGCACGGTGGGTTCGGTGGTCGCCGACCGCTTCGCGGCGCGCATCGAAACCCTCGATCTGAAGCCAAAGCACGCGGGGCTGATGACCGCGCTGAGCCACGGCGAGGCCGCGTCACAGCAGGAATTGGCGGGTCGGCTCGGCGTCGCGCCGAGCCTGGTGGTGGCGCTGGCCGATCATCTGGAACGACTCGGCGCGATCGAGCGCGTGCGTGATCCCGGGGACCGGCGCCGGCAGGTGCTGACGCTCACCGGGCACGGCTACGCGCTCCTGGCGGAATGTGAAAAGGCCGCGCGAAAGCTCGACGACGAACTCACCGCCGGGCTGACCGCGAAGGAGCGCACGGCCTTCCTGCGCGCGCTCGGCGTACTGGCCGCCGAAGCCGGGCTGCCCACGGGGGAGTGACGCGTCAGGCCGCGCCCTCGCCGAGGTACTGCAGCCACATCGGATCCAGTTCCGAGCTGGCCGACAGCAACCGCCAGTGCGGACCCTTCGGCGCGACCATCGGATGGTGCAGCGTCCAGCCCAGTTCGCTCAGCAGCTTGTCGGCCTTGCGGTGATTGCAGGGGGCGCAGGACGCGACGCAGTTCTCCCACGAGTGGGCGCCGCCGCGGCTGCGCGGAATGACGTGATCGATGGTTTCGGCCTTGCCGCCGCAGTAGGCGCAGCGGTAGCGGTCGCGATGCATGAGGGCGGCTCGGGTCATGGGTACCCGTGCCCGGTAGGGGACGCGCACGTAGTTGCGTAGTCGGATGACCGAGGGGAGCGCCACCGAGGTGCCGGCGGAATGCACGACCGGACCCTCCGGATTGTCGTGCACGGTGTCGGCCTTGTCGCAGATCAGCAGCACGATGGCGCGACGCGCGGACAGGGCGGTGAGCGGCTCGTACGTGGCGTTCAGCAGCAGCACGCGGCGTTTGGCCCAGGCGGGAACGGGTGCTGCGGTGGGCGGATGATGCGCGTGCTCGCGGTGATCGCCCGGATGGGCGGGCTCGGGATGGGCGCCCAGGTGATGCTCGGAATGAGAATGTTCGGACAGCAAGTGCAGCGGAGTAGCCCCCGACCCACGATTGTGGACGTCGGCGGGCTGGAGTTGTCGATGGGTCCGCGCCTCGTGTCGGGCGCCGTGCCGCTGCTTCATGGGCCATACCCCGGTTTCGTATTCGTCCGATTGTGTGGTATCTCGGCAGACTGCCACCCAGTTGACCATGACTTGCCGCATATTGCACGGTGATTTCGCACATTGTCGGGCACATTCGGATGAACGGGACGTGACAATCGTGCACGCGGGCCGGCCGGGTGTCGAGAAACGCTGTTCCGAGCTGCGAACGGTGTGCTGGGAGGCGTCGATCGGCCGCATCGAGGGTGCACCCGGGCCGGACGTCGCGGGAGTGGGCACAATGGGGACGTGACTTCCGGCGAGCAGACTGCAACCTCCTTCTATCAAGCCGTGGGCGGCGAGAAGACGTTCCATCGGATCGTCGCGGCGTTCTACCGCGAGGTCGCGCAGGACGAGGTGTTGCGGCCGCTGTATCCGGAGCAGGACCTGGGTCCGGCCGAGCGACGCCTGCGGATGTTCCTGGAGCAGTACTGGGGCGGGCCGCGGACCTACTCCGACGAGCGCGGGCATCCGCGCCTGCGGATGCGGCACATGCCGTTCAAGGTCGGGCCGATCGAGCGCGACGCGTGGCTGCGGGCCATGCGCATCGCGGTGGCGGAAATCGAGCCGGAGGTGCTCGACGACGCGCACCGGCAGCAGCTGCTCGACTACTTCGAGATGGCCGCGAATTCGCTGATTAACTCGCCTTTCTGAGTTCGATCCGCAGAAATCCCAGCGCCTCACAGTGTTTCCGGGGCGCCCGCAGCTGCCCGCTGATCATTTGCTGAAACTGGACAAGTCCATTCGACGTGACCGCGAAAGTCACTGTGCTTTGGCACCATTACGGCTGTGACTGATTTTTCCGCCGCAGCCGGGGGCGGGGCCGATCCTGCTCCGTGGTGGCGATCGGCTGTGTTCTACCAGGTGTACCCGCGTTCCTTCGCCGATTCCGGCGGTGACGGCGTCGGTGATCTGGGTGGACTGCGTGACCGTTTGGGTTATCTCGAGCTACTCGGGGTGGACGCGCTGTGGATCTGCCCGGTGATGCGCTCGCCCATGGCCGACGGCGGCTACGACGTGTCGGACCCGCGCGACATCGATCCGCTGTTCGGCGGCCTCGGTGCGCTGGACGAGATCATCGCCGAGGCGCACGACCGGGCCATGCGGGTGACCATGGACCTGGTGCCCAACCACACCAGCGATCAGCATCCGTGGTTCCGGGCGGCGCTGGCGGCGGGGCCGGGGAGTCCGGAGCGGGCGCGGTACTTCTTCCGCGATGGCCGCGGGCCGGACGGCGCTGTGCCGCCGAACAACTGGCCGAGCATCTTCGGCGGTCCGGCCTGGACCCGGGTGATCGAACCCGACGGTAGACCGGGGCAGTGGTACTTGCACATCTTCGCCGCTGAACAACCCGACCTGAATTGGGAGAACCCCGAGGTCGCAGCCGATTTCGAACAGACCCTGCGGTTCTGGCTGGACCGCGGCGTGGACGGCTTCCGGATCGACGTGGCGCACGGCATGGCCAAACCCCCGGGGCTGCCCGATATGGAGCGCGTCGACACGCGGATGCTCCACCTCGAGGACGACGATCCGCGCTTCAACAACCCCGGCGCGCACGACATCCACCGGCGGATCCGAAAGGTGATGGACGAGTATCCGCACGCGGTCGCCATCGGCGAGGTGTGGGTCGACGACAACACCCGCTTCGGCGAATACGTCCGGCCCGACGAACTGCACCTGGCCTTCAATTTCCGGCTCGCCCAGACGCCCTTCCGGCCGGATCGGATCCGCGCGGCCGTGGACAATTCGCTGCGCGCGGTGGCCGGGGTCGGCGCGACGCCCACCTGGACGCTGTCCAACCACGACATCGAGCGCGAGGTCACCCGCTACGGTGGCGGACCCGTCGGGCAGGCGCGGGCGCGGGCCATGATCCTGCTGGAGCTGGCGCTGCCGGGCAGCGTATTCGTCTACAACGGAGCCGAATTGGGGCTGGCCAATGTGGACGACCTCCCCGAGTGGGCGCTGCAGGACCCCACCTGGGCACGCTCCGGGCACACCGAGCGCGGCCGGGACGGCTGCCGGGTGCCGCTGCCGTGGGAGGGGGAATCGCCGCCGTTCGGGTTCACGACGGGGATGCCGTGGCTGCCCATGCCGCCGGAGTGGGCGGCGCTGACCGTGGAGGCGCAGCTGGAGCGGCTGGATTCCATGCTGTCGCTGTACCGGATGGCGATCGAATTGCGGGCCGTCCGGCCGGAATTCGGGGGGTACGGGCTGGAGTGGTACGCGAGTCCGCCCGGCTGCCTCGCGTTCCGGCGCGAGGGCGGTCTGCTGTGCGTGCTCAATGCCACCGATGCGCCGATCCTGCTCCCCGCGGGTGAGGTGCTGCTGGCGAGCACGGCGATCAACGCGCGGCGGGAACTTCCGGCGAACTCGACGGCCTGGCTGGTCTGAAAGGGGATTGTCACGACACGGCCGCACTAGCCCTTACCGGTCGTAGTAGTCATACGGGCATCGACTACCGTTGGGCCGTGAGCATTCTCCAGACAGTGCTGATCTACGTCGGCATCCCGGTCGCGATCTATCTGGTGATCGCCGGATTGTCGTTCCTCGGCAAGCCGCTGCCCGGCAGGAAGCCGGAACACTACGAACTCGGTGCGAAGTGGACCCAGCCCCCGGTGCTGTGGAGCGCGACCGACGAGGTGACCGGGTCCGGCCACCACGACACTGCTGATTCGCATGGTGACCATGCGGCTATCGAATCCGCCCACGCGGAGCTGATCGGAGGCCGGGCAAGTGGCAAGTTCTAATTGGCCTGTGGTCGACGAGGCCGACCTACCCCACGGTTACGCGATCACCACGAGTGGACGCGTCTCCGGTGTGCACGAGGCCGGCGACGTCTTCAAGGAAGCGCCGTTCAGCGACCGCGAGCGGCTGCTCATGGACAATGCGCTCACCGACGCCACCCGCGCCACCAAGGTGCGCTTCAACATCTACATCGGTGACCTGGGCTCCGACTCGGCCGCCGGCGTGGACGCCCTGTTCCCCTTCACCCCCGAGGCCGCCCGCTCGGTGCTCATCGCGGTGGACCCGAACACCAACTCCGTCGAGGTGCGCTCCGGCCGCGACGTCGCCGAACGCGCCAACGACCGCGTCTGCCAGCTCGGCGCCACCGCCGCCACCAGCTCCTTCCGCCAGGGCGAGCTGATCGACGGCCTGGTCTCGGCCGTGCGCGTGATGGCCGCCGCCATCGGGCGGGTCTAGCCGACTCTCGGCTCTTCTCGGGGGCTTCGCCCCTGAAACCCCAAGGGACGTTTGGGGGCTCAGCCCCCAAACCCCGAGGGGTGAAGGTCGCACACCGACCCCGCACGCCCCGACCGGCATTTCGCCCTGAGCAGATCAGGGCGCGGGGGCGGGGTGGGGGAATTTACGCTCGGGAGATGGCCGAGCATCCGCGTTTGCAAGCAATTCCCGGTGGTCTCGACGAAGGGGCCGGGGTAGCGCGACGTGCAGTGCGTCCGGCGCCGGTGCGCGAGCCGCTGTGGCGGGAGGCACTCGGCGGTCAGCTGCGCTCGCTTCGGCTGGAGCGGGGGGAGAAGCTGACGGAAACGGCTGGGCGGGCGGGCATTTCGCCGCAGTATCTGTCCGAGGTCGAACGGGGGCGCAAGGAGCCGTCCAGCGAGATGATCGCGGCCTTGGCCGGGGCTCTGGGTACCAGCTTGGGTTCGCTCACACGGCAGGTGGCCGAGGACCTGCTTCGCGCCCGTCCCGCCCCGGCCCGGCACCCGGCCATCTCGCCGCTGGCGATCTCCCCCGTCCTGCTGGCCGCCTGATCCGCGAGCATGCGTTGGCGCACCTGCCTTTTCGGCGTTGTGCGTGCACCAGCGCATGCTCGTCGGCGTTCAGGCGCGGGGGCCGAGGAGATGGTCGGCCAGGCCGTAGTCGAGCGCCGTTCGCGCGGTGAAGACCCGGTCCCGGTCGGTGTCGCGGCGCAGGGTTTCCGCGGACTGGCCGGTGTGGGTGGCGAGGATGGCTTCGATCTGGGCGCGCATGCGGACGATTTCGTCGGCCTGCAGGATCAGGTCGGGGATGGTGCCCTGACCTCGAATCGCGGGCTGGTGCAGGACGATTCGAGAGTGCGGGAGGACATTGCGGCGGCCCTTCGCGCCGCCGGCCAGCAGCACGGCGCCCACCGCGATCGCCTGGCCGACGCAGGTGGTCACCACGGGGGACTGGATGTGCTGCATGGTGTCGTAGACCGCGAGCATGGCCGGCAGGTCGCCGCCCTCGCAGTTGATGTAGAGGTTGATGTCCTGGCCCGGGCTTTCCGCGTCCAGGTGGAGGAGCTGGGCGATCAGGGCATTGGCGACACCGGAGTCGATGGGCGTGCCCAGATAGACGATGCGTTCGGTGAGCAGATGCGAGTAGACGTCCATGATCCGCTCCCCGCGCGGGTCGCGGGCGATCACATTCGGAATCGTGTAGCTGCTCATGCTGTTTCCTTTCCGGCATGTGCGGGGCCCTGCGTGGTTACACCGCGCAAGCGCAGGGCGGTGGAGCGGCGCCTCCGGGCCTGACCGCTCATGCCGAGATCCCCAGCTTCTGGCGCTGCGGGACGACCTGGTGGAAGGAGTCCACGATGCCGTCGATGAAGCCGTACTCGCGGGCCTGCGTCGCGGTGAACCAGCGGTCGTGCAGGGAGTCCTCGAAGACCTGATCGTAGGGCTGGCCGGTGTCGGCGGCGATCAGGCCGAGGACGGTCTGCACGGTGTAGCGCAGGTCGTCGGCCTGTACCTCCACCTCGACCGCACTGCCGCCGATGCCCGCCGAACCCTGGTGCATGAGGATGCGGGCGTGCGGCAGGGCGTAGCGGTGCCCGGGTGTCCCCGCCGACAGCAGGAATTGTCCCGCGCTGCAGGCCAATCCGAGGGCCAGTGTGGACACCGTGCCCGGCACCAGCCGCATGACGTCGCGGATGGCGAGCATGGCGGGCACGGACCCGCCGGGCGAGTGGATCCACAGTGAGATGTCGGCCTCGGGATCCTCGGCCGCCAGCGTGAGCAGCTGGGTCATGAGCAGCGTGCCGTTGTCGTCGTCGAGCGGTCCGTCCAGTACCAGCACCCGGCGGGCGAAGAGCTGTTCCCTGGTGTGCCAGTTGAACATCGGAGTCTTGTTCTCTGCCATGCCTTCACGGTGCCGCAGCGGATTGCCGGAAGTCCTGCCGCGCTGCTGTGAGCGGATCCGCCCACAGCAGCGTCTGCCGGGCTAGTGCCGGTGGCAGGTGTCGGCGACGCGGTCGAACTTGGCGCGCACGGGTTCACTGCCGGGGGCGTGGTCGTGGCGAATCTGCTCGATGCGGTCCTCGACGTCGGGGTACTGGGACACGATGCGGAAGAACGACTCGGGCCGGGCCTCGGGCGGCAGCTGGTACATCACGGCGAGCCCGGAGGTGAGTTCCGGGTGGCCGTCGATGAGCCGGGCCAGCACCGGATCCTGGTCGTTGAGAGTGGTGTCGATCTGGGCCCAGCTGCAGGTGGAACGGGTGAGCGAGTCATCGTCGTCGGCGGCCGCCACCCCGGTGCCGGAAAGCACTGCGGCGGAGCAGATTCCGGTGACGGCGAGAGCGGCGGCGGCGTGACGGGTCCAGGATGTCATGGTGGATGGCCTCATTCGGTCGGGATGGCTTGCGGCACCGATCATGTCGGACTCCGCGCCCTGCGGACCCGGTCCGGCGGGGTTCTTCAGCGACTCTTCAGTCGGCGGCCCCGCATAGCCGACAGCCCCTCCCGAATGGATTCGGGAGGGGCTGAGACGGTCGAAATATGCTGCCGCGCAGCGCTTTCTAGCCGCGATCGAAGGCGCGGGCGCGCAGCGAGCGCTCGATGCCCGCCTTGCCCTCCACCACCAGACGGCGCAGCGCCGGCGGGTGGTCACCGGCGAGGAACTTGTCGGCCACCGCGACGGCCTCCTCGGTGACGGCCCAGTGCGGGTACAGCCCCACCACGACCGTCTGGGCGACCTCGCTGGAGCGCCGCTCCCACACCGACGCGATCTCGGCGAAGTAGCGCTCCACATACGGGGCCAGCAGCGCGGCCTGGCCCGCCGGGGCGAAACCGGTGACGATGGCGCGCGCGGTGATGTTCGGCACCGTGTCGTCGCCCATGACGGTGTTCCACGCCGATTCCTTGACCGCCGCCTGCGGGCGGGCGGTGGCCGCGGCCGCGGCCTGGCGGCGGCCCGCGGCGGTGTCGTCGCGCGTGAGTTCCGCGTCGATGAGCGGGGTTTCGATGCCGTCCGCGTCGATGACCCCCGCGGCCGCGAGCGCCTGGGTGATGCGCCAGCGCAGGTCGGTGTCGACGGTCAGGCCAGGCAGGCCGACGCCCTCCGGGTCATCGGCGTGCAGCCGGCGCAGCACCTCGATGTGCTGCGGCGAGAGCAGCGCGCCGGTCAGCGCGTTGACGAACGCCAGCTGGTGGTCCGAGCCCGCACCGGCGGCGCGGGCCAGTTCCAGCAGGCGGTCGGCGTAGGCGGGCCAGCCCTCCGCGCGCGCCCACTCGGGGTCGGCGTAGGCGCCGAGCGCGGTGGCGGCCTGCATGAGCAGCCGCTGGACGACACCGATCTCGGTTTCCGCGCCGACGCCGCGCTGCACCAGCGCCACGAAGTCGCGGGCCTTCATCTCGGCCTGCCGGGTCATCTCCCAGGCGGCCGACCACGCCAGCGTGCGAGGCAGCGGCTCGGCGATATCGGCGATGCGCGCCACCACGGTGTCGAGGGAGCCGGCGTCCAGGCGGACCGAGCAGTAGGTGAGGTCGTCGTCGTTGACCAGCACCAGCTTGCCGCGGCCGACGCCGACCAGCTCGGGCACCTCGGTGCGCTCGGCGGGATCGATGTCGAGCTCGACGCGCTTGGTGCGCACCAGCTTTCCGTCCTGGTCGTCGTAGACGCCGATGGCCAGGCGGTGCACGCGGCGCTCACCGGCGCCGGGCTCCGCGCCCTGCTGGACGACCGCGAAGGAGGCGAAGTTGCCGTCCTCGTCCACGGTGAAGTCCGGGCGCAGGATGTTCAGGCCGGTGGTCTTGAGCCACTGCGCGCCCCAGTCGGACAGGTCGCGGCCGGACGCCTTCTCCAGCGCGCCGACCAGGTCGTCGAAGGTGGCGTTGCTGTACGCGTGTTCGGTGAAGTAGTCGCGCAGACCGGCCAGGAACGGCTCCTCACCGACGTAGGCCACCAGCTGCTTGAGCACGGAAGCGCCCTTGGCGTAGGTGATGCCGTCGAAGTTCACCTCGACCGCGGCCAGGTCCGGGATGTCGGCGGCGATCGGGTGGGTGGAGGGCAGCTGGTCCTGCCGGTACGCCCACGACTTCTCGACATTGGCGAAAGTGGTCCAGGCATTGGTGTATTCGGTCGCGCCGACCTGGCACAGCACCGAGGCGAAGGTGGCGAACGACTCGTTCAGCCACAGGTCGTCCCACCACCTCATGGTGACCAGGTCGCCGAACCACATGTGCGCCATCTCGTGCAGCACGGTCTCGCAGCGGCGCTCGTAGGAGGCTCGAGTCACCTTGGAGCGGAAGACGTAGTCCTCGAGGAAGGTGACCGCGCCCGCGTTCTCCATGGCGCCCGCGTTGAATTCGGGCACGAACAGCTGGTCGTACTTGCCGAAGGCATAGGGCACACCGAAATTGGTGTGGTAGAAGCCGAAGCCCTGCTTGGTCTCGGTGAAAAGCCGTTCGGCGTCCATGAATTCGGCCAGCGAGGCCCGGCAGTAGATGCCGAGCGGGATCTCGCCGTGCGAATCGCTGTAGGTGTCGGTCCACTTCGCGTACGGACCGGCGATGAGTGCGACCAGGTAGGTGCTCATGCGCGGGGTGGTCGCGAAGGTGTGGCGGACCACGGCGCCGATGGTATGGGTGTCGGCGACCGCGCCGTTGGAGATGACCTCCCAGTCCTCGGGCGCCGTGACGATCACGTCGTAGGTGGCCTTGAGGTCGGGCTGGTCGAAGCAGGCGAACATGCGCTTGCAGTCGGCGGTTTCGAACTGCGAGTACAGGTAGACCTTGTTGTCGGTGGGGTCGACGAAGCGGTGCAGGCCCTCACCGGTGTTCGAGTACTCGCCGTCCGCCTCGACGACGAGCTCGTTGTTCGCGGCCAGGTTCGGCAGGGTGAGGCCCTGCTCCTCGTCGTAGCCGCTCACATCCAGGGCCACGCCGTTGAGCACGGCGGAGCGCACACCCGCGCCCACGAAGTCGATGAAGGTCTGCGCACCCGGGGTCGCGGTGAAGGTCACGGTGGACTTCGAGTGGAAGGTCTCACGGCGCGGCTCTTCGGCACCGGTGGGCTGTCCGGTCAGGTCCAGTTCGACCCGATAGTTCTCCACCTGGACCGTCGCGGCGCGTTCGATCGCCTGCTCGCGGGTGAGATTCGGTGCGGACAAGGGGGCTCCTTAGCTCTCGGAGAACTTCTGCCGTGCAGGTGCACCCGGCTCGCTGAGCGGCGCTGCCCAGGGCTCGGTGCGGGATGCGATGCGCCCGCGCGAGGCATCGAGCGGACCGAACAATTCTCCACTCGTGACCCGGCGCGGACACGACGTTCCCCACAATGCCACGTCCCGCCGACCCGTGGCGTGGGCCCGCTCGGGCCGGTCGTTCCCGGCCCGCGCGGGCCGGTTGCTCCAGGTCGACCGCGATCGGGCGTTCGACCGGGCGTCGAGGCGGGCGGTGCCCGTCGGTAAGCTCTGCGGCGGCAGCAATCGCCCAGCACGAGGAGGACCGTTGAAGCACATCCACGCCGGTAAGGTGCGCGACCTGTACGAGGACGGCGATTCGCTGATCCTGGTCGCATCCGACCGGGTGTCGGTGTACGACGTGGTGCTGCCGACCCCGATTCCCGACAAGGGCGCGCTGCTCACCCAGCTGTCCAACTGGTGGTTCGGGTTCTTCTCCGACGTGCCCAACCACATTCTGTCCACCACCGACGTGCCCGCCGAGTTCGCGGGCCGCGGGGTGCGGGTCAAGCCGCTGAAGATGCTGAAGGTGGAGTGCATCGCGCGCGGCTACCTGACCGGCGGCGGCCTGGCCGAATACCAGCGCTCCGGCACCGTGTCCGGTATCGCGCTGCCGCCCGGCCTGCGTGACGGCGACAAGCTGCCCGAACCCATCTTCACCCCCACCACCAAGGCAGACGCCGGGCACGACGAGCCCATCAGCTTCGCGGACGTGGTGAACCAGGAGGGCAGGGAGATCGCCGAGCAGCTGCGCGACCTGACCCTCGAGATCTATGCCCGTGGCGCCGAGCACGCCGCCGCGCGCGGGGTCATCATCGCCGACACGAAGATCGAACTCGGCTGGGACGGCGACGTTCTCACGGTCGGCGACGAGGTGCTGACCTCGGACTCCTCCCGCTTCTGGCCCGCCGACGACTACGAGCCCGGCCGCCCGCAGAAGTCGTTCGACAAGCAGTTCGTGCGCGACTGGTCCACTTCCACCGGGTGGAACAAGGAGTACCCGGGTCCGGAGATTCCGGCCGAGGTGATCGAGGTGACCCGCCAGAAGTACGTCGCGGCCTACGAGCTCATCACCGGCAATACCTGGAGCGGCGTTCAGGGCTAGGCCGGAACCGCTTCGGCGGCAAGGAAGTTCGTGACGAAGGCGTCGGCCCGGCGCTCCAGCTCGGAGTACTGGGCCACGCGTTCCGCGCCGACGGTGGCCGCGTCGATGAGGAGCTGCCCGTCGGCGTCGAGGCGCTGGCGGCGCTCCTCCGCATCGGGGAGCAGGCCGACGGCGGAATACGAGAATCCGCAGTAGTAGGCGATTCCCATACTGAGCTGGCCCTCCAGCGCCTGCTGCATGAAGTCGACGGTCGGATCGCCGGCGGCGACTCCGCCCAGGCCGAGCCACAGCATGCGCTTGCCTGCCAGGCGAGGCTTGCTGCGACCGTAGGCGAATCCGTAGTTCCACACCCGATCGATCCAGCCCTTGAGTATCGCGGGGACACTCGCCCAGTAGACCGGGAAGACTGCGACCACGACGTCGGCGGCCAGGAGGCGGTCCATATGCTCGTGGACCTCGGGGGAATAGGTCTTCTCGCGGTTACCCCAGTCGGGCTGGTCGGCCTCGGTCATGCGCGGGTCGAAACCCTCGGCCCGCAGATCCAGCAGGTCGACGCGGTATCCGGCGGACTCCAGCCGGGCGACGGTCCGGCGGGCGATATGCGCGGTGAGGGAATCGGATCGGTGGTGAGCGATCACCACGAGGGCGGTCTGCTGACGGGTATCGTTGTGCGACAAGGGATTTCCTCCTGGATCGGCGTCGATGTTGCGTTCCGGTGTTGCCAGTACACACGTCTCGGCGTGGACGATCCATAGACAAAGCGCTCCACTGGATAGGAATTCGTCTACCCTCGATCGGGTGGATCCCATGAGCAAGCTGCTGAGCGGTATTCGCGCCGAGGGTTCGGTCGTGACCCACGCCGTGCTGCCCGCACCGTGGACCATCCGCTTCGCTGATCACGCTCCGCTGACCATGATCACGGTGCTGCGCGGCGGCGGCACCCTGCGCACGCCCGACGGCGGCAGCAGGCCGCTCGCGGTCGGCGATACCGCGCTGGTCCGGGGACCGCAGACCTTCCACCTGGTGTCGGAGGGGTTCCAGCCTTCGAAGGACGCCGCGGGGCTGGAGACTCCGGAGGATTGCCGGAACGGGAAGCCCACCGAATACGAGATCTCCTGCTTCACCGGCGATTCCGCGTGCACCGCCGAGGAGCTGTCCGGAATCCATTGGGGCAGTGAGGCGAATGCCACCGCCCTGATGGTCGGCGCCTACCGCACCTCGGCCCGCCGGCACGAACGCCTGCTGCATGCGCTCCCGCCCGTCCTGGTCGTCACCGACGACTTCGACACCTGCGGCTGGGTCGAATCCGCCGCGGCTTCCGCCGTCGATCAGAGCGCCGGTTCGCAGGCCATGGTGGACCGCCTCCTCGACTGGAGCCTGGTCTGCACCCTCCGCACCTGGTTCGACCAGGCCGGACCCGCCGCCCCGGGCTGGTTCCGCGGCCTGTCCGACCCGATCGTGGGACCGGCCCTGACCGCCATCCACACCACACCCGGTGCACCCTGGACCGTCGCCGGCCTCGCCGCCGAATCCCGGGTCTCCCGTTCACTTTTCGCCAAGCGCTTCACGGCCGTCGTGGGCCGGCCGCCGCTGGCCTATCTGACGGAATCCCGCATGCACGAGGCCGAGGAACTCCTCACCGCCACCGATCTCACCATCGCGCAGATCGCCAAATCCCTCGGCTACGCCGACCCGTTCGGCTTCTCCGCGGCCTTCAAACGCCACCGCGGCCAGAGCCCCACCGCCTTCCGCGCCACGGCCGCCTGACCTGCCGCGGTATCCGAATATGCAGTGCCGTAGCCATTCTCGCCATGTCACCGCCGGGTAGCGAGCGGCTGTGGACCCGGGCGCATGCCGCGGGCGCGGCGCGATGGTGCGGAACAATCCGCGCCGCAATGAATCCGCGGGGCGAAACGTCGGCCGCACAACGACGGGTCCGTCACTGGCGGCGGAGGCAGGCGGCGCGGATGGTGAGGTAGTCGCGTTCGGGGAGGCTGGTGGTGTGGCGGGCGGCGGCGGTGTAGGCGGCGATGGCTTCGTCGGGGTCGCCGGCCATTTCGTGGAGGTGGCCGCGGACGGCGTCGAGGCGGTGGTTACCCGCGAGCGAGTCGGTGAGGGTGTCGGTGAGGTCCAGGCCCGCCTGGGGGCCGTGGACCATGGCGGTGGCGACCGCGCGATTGAGGGTCACCATCGGGTTGGGGGACTGGCGTTCGAGGGCGTTGTACAGCAGCAGGATTCGGGGCCAGTCGGTGTCCTCGGGGCGCAGCGCCTGGGCGTGCAGGGCGGCGATGGCGGCCTGGATCTGGTACGGGCCGATGAGGCCGCTGCGCACCGACGCGGTCGCCAGCCGTACGCCCTCGATGATCATTTCGCGATCCCAGAGGCTGCGATCCTGTTCGGCGAGCGGAATCAGCTCGCCGCGGCTTCCGGTGCGCGCCGCCCGCCGGGCATCGGTCAGCAGCAGCAATGCGAGCAACCCGGTGACCTCCGGATCATCCGGCAGAACGCGGAACAGGGCCCGTGCCAACCGAATCGCCTCGCTCGACAGATCGCCCCGCCGCAGTCGCTCGCCGCCGCTGGTGTGCCCCTCGGTGTAGATCAGATAGAGCACCCGCAGCACACTGCCGAGCCGCTCATTCCATTCTTCCCGTTGCCCGTTCGAACCCGCGGGCATGGCGAAGGGCCGCTCCTCGGCCGCCAGTCGCTTCTTGGCCCGCGTAATCCGCTGCGCCATGGTCCTTTCCGGTAGCAGGAAGGCTCGCGCGATCTCCTCGGTGGTGAGCCCGCCGACCGCCCGCAGCGTCAGCGCGATCGCACTGGCCGGCGACAGGGCCGGATGGCAGCACAGGAAGAACAGCGTCAGCGTGTCGTCGCGATCCTCGGCGATGACGGCGTCGGCCGGATCGGGGGCGGCGGCACCGAGCCGTTCGGGATCGCGGAGGGCGTTGGCGGCCTCGCGGTTTCGGCGGGCCGACTCGGCGCGGATGGTGTCGATGAGACGCCGCGCGCCGACCTGGATGAGCCAGCCGCGCGGGTTGTCGGGCAGGCCGTCGGCGGGCCACTGGGTGGCGGCGGCGAGCAGGGCCTCCTGGAGAGCGTCCTCGGCGGCGTCGAAGTCGCCGTAGCGGCGGACGAGGGTGCCGAGGACCTGCGGCGCGAGGTCGCGCAGCAGGTCCTCGATCGCGGTGTCCGGCATCAGAGATCGGCGGCGGGGGCGCTCATGATCGGGCGGATCTCGATGTACTCGCCGATCGGCTTGCCGCCGGGGCCGGGCGCGGCAGATGCCTTGGCCGCGATCTCGAGCGCGCGGTCCGGGCTGTCGACATCGACGATCCAGAACCCGGCCAGGAACTCCTTGGTTTCGGGGAAGGGCCCGTCGGTGACCACCGGCGCGGAACGGCCGTCGGACGTGACGGTGCGCGCCTGGCCCGGGTCGGCGAGGCCCTGGGCGTCGACGAGTTCGCCGGACTTGGCCAGCTCCTCGCCGAGGGCGCGCTGGAAATCGATGTGGGCCTGGATCTCCTCGGGCGCCCACTCGGTGATCGGGGTGTCGCAGTAGGCGGCGGCGGAGTAGGTCTTGATCAGGATGTACTTCACGGTCGGCTCCTTTCGTCGGTGCGCCCTTGCGGGCGCTCTCGTCCAGAGGTCGGAGCCCAGTACGCCGGGACGACGTACTCCGTACTCCGGATTATGTGAGGGTCGTCACAGCTCCTCGGGGTTCACGGCCGCGCCGCTCAGGATCAGCTTCTTGATCTTGTCCTGCACATCCCAGATGTTGACGTTCATCCCGGCCAGCACCCGGTTTCCCGAGTCCAGCCAGTACGCCACGAACTCGCGCTCACCGAGGTCGCCGCGCACCACCACGCGCGCCTGCTGCTCTCGCGCCACGTACCCGGTGTACTCCATCCCGAGGTCGTACTGGTCGGTAAAGAAGTAGGGCAGCCGGTCGTACACGGCGGGCTTGCCCAGCATGGTCAGGGCCGCCACCGCCGGCTGGTTGAGCGCATTCGCCCAGTGCTCCACCCGGATTCGCTGCCCCAGCACCGGATGCTGCTGATCGGCGATGTCACCGACCGCGACGATATCCGGGTCGCTGGTGGCCAGGCTCTCGTCGACCAGGACGCCGCCGCCGACCGCCAGCCCGGCATCGGCGGCCAGCTCGATATTGGGCCGCGCACCCACCGCGACCAGCACCGCGTCCGCCTCGATGTGGGTGCCGTCGTCGAGCCGCACCCCGGTGGCCCGGCCGTCGGCGGTGGTGATCTCGCCGACCTTCACCCCGAGCCGCAGATCCACCCCGTGCGCGCGGTGCAGATCGGCGAACACCGCGCCCATCTCGGCCCCGAGCGCGGCCTGCAGCGGCACCGATTCCGCCTCCAGCACAGTCACTTCCACGCCGGCGGCGCGTGCGGCGGCGGTCACCTCGAGCCCGATCCACCCCCCGCCGATGACGGCCAGCCGCCGCGCGGAGCCGAACATCGCGAGCAGGGCGTCGGACTCCTCGATGGTGCGCAGCACATGCACCCCCTCGGCGTCCGCGCCGGGCAGCCGCAGCAGCCGCGGCCGCGAACCGGTGGCCAGCGCCAGCTTGTCGTAGGGCAGTGTCGTACCGTCCGGCAGCGCAATGGTTTTGGTGCCGCGATCCAGCGCGGTGACGGTGGTGCCGGGCATCATCTCGATATGGTGGTCGCGATACCACTGCGCCGGATCCACGGTGAAGTCGCTGAGCGCCTGCTTGCCCAGCAGATGCTCCTTGGACAGCGGCGGCCGCTCGTACGGCAGATGATCCTCCGCGCTGACGAGCGTGACCGAACCATCGAAATCATTGGCCCGCAAGGCTTCCGCGAGTTTTGCGGCGGCCAGTCCACCGCCCGCGATGACGAACCTGGATGTGGTCATGCCGAAACCTCCCTGCTAGTACGGTCGGGACCGCCGTCGATGAGGCCGATAGTCCGACCCTAGCCCGGGTGGAGTCGGGCGGAGCGGAAATATCGGCAACAATCGGGGTTGTTGCGCATTGAGTACGGCCCTGCCCTCGGCCGTCGATCGACTGCGAAAGGACTTCCCTGTGAGCGACACCAAGAAGGACCGGGTCGACTTCTGGTTCGACCCGCTGTGCCCGTGGTGCTGGATCACCTCCCGCTGGATCCTCGAGGTCGAGCAGGTACGCGATATCGAGACGCACTTCCACGTGATGAGCCTGTCCGTGCTGAACGAAGGCCGCGAGGGCCTGCCCCCGCAGTACGAAGAGCTGCTCGCGACCGGTTGGGGCCCGGTGCGGGTCGCGATCGCGGCGGCCCAGGCGCACGGCGACAAGGTGCTGGCCCCGCTCTACACCGCCATGGGCACCCGCCTGCACAACCGCCGCGCCGAGTACGAGCGCGAGGACGGCTCCCGCGCGGACCTGCTCGCCCAGATCATCGCCGAGTCGCTGGCCGAGGTGGGCCTGCCCGCCGAGCTGGCCGAGGCCGCCAAGGGCACCGACTTCGACGAGGCCCTGCGCGCCTCGCACCACGCCGGGATGGACAAGGTCGGCCCGGATGTCGGCACGCCGACCATCCACATCAATGACGTCGCTTTCTTCGGGCCGGTGCTCTCGCGCATCCCGCGCGGTGAGGAGGCGGGCAAGCTGTGGGACGGCGCGGTCGCGCTGGCCGCCTACCCGCACTTCTTCGAGCTCAAGCGGACCCGCACCGAGGATCCCGTCTTCGACTGAGCTGCCCCGCCTCCCCGGGTCTTCAGTGCACGGCTGGGAGCCGTTCACCGGCGGGCCCGCGTGCCGCGGTCGAGTAGCAACCCGATTCCGGCGGTACCCGGGGAGGTGCGCTCGCCTCACGAAATAAGTTGTGCCCTCACATATTTGGAGACGTCGCCCGGCCTCGCCGTGACGTCATTGCGGACGGTACTCGTGATATGTGACGGTCTCGCCGTATCCGGGCGTCGGACCGCCGTATCCGCCCGGGTACGGCGGCTGGTACCCGCCGTAGGGCGGGGCCGCGGCCGGACGCGGCGGTACGTCGGGCCGCCAGAACAGCTTGCCGTGGCGGCTGCGGTCGCGCAGCGCCCACATGCGCCAGGTCAGTACCGGATGACTGGACATGGCGTTCACGATCCAGACGAAGAAGCCCTTCTCCTGGGCCGCCCGGTCGGCCATCTCGTCGAAACCGACCAGATTGTTCAGGTATTTGCCGCCCGCCAGCGTCTGCATGGCCGGGGGCGCACCCTGCGGCCGGTTGCAGAAGCCGTGATTGTCGGCGGTGTACTCCTGGGAGCGGATCAGCGAGCTGCCCAGGATCGGCAGGAACGGCGCCATGAACATGCCCAGCTGCCGCCAGTACGAGACGTGCCCGGCCGCGATGTGCCCGACCTCGTGGCCGACGATGAAGGCCAGCGCCTCGGGATTGCGTGCCGCGCCGCCGATTTCGAACAGATCGCTGTACACCACCACATAGCGTCGGAAGCCGTGCCCGGAGGCGAACGCGTTGATCTGGCCGTTGCCCAGCACCACGTAGGCGTCGGGCACCTTCGGCATGCCGAACCGGGCCGCGGCCTCCTGCACCATGCGATAGCCCTCGGGGAACTGGGTCGGCGACATCTTCACGCCGTTCACCCGCTGGGTCGCGTAGTTCAGACCGCGGCCCAGGTAGACCAGCAGCGGTGCGAACACCAGGGCCAGCACCAGCTGACCCGCATAGCCGGACACCAGCAGCAGTAGTGCGAACAGATACGCCAGCACGGTGGCCACGATCACGAGCACGAGCAGCGGGATCTCCCAGCTGTGCCGCGCCGGCATCCCGAACGGGGACAGGCCCCGGGTCTGCTGCACCACCGGCGGCTGGGGCGGCGAATACGGTTGCTGCGGAGCCCATCCCGGCGGGCCCAGCCGCGGATCCCATCCGGTCATGCCGGTCACGGGGTTCCAGGCCGGAGCGCTTCCGGCGGTCGGCGGTCCCGGTAGGCCGCCAGCGGATTGCCCCCCGTAGGCGTTCGGCGTTTGTGAACTGTCGTCGGACGTCATGCCTGGATAGTACGTTTCACCGGCATCGACGCGCGGTCGTCGCTGCGGGGCCGCTCACGCGACGGATTGCCCGGGTGAGAGCCCCGTGCGGACCGGGGGCGGGCGTGCTGACAGAATCGCAGCCATGCGCGTATACCTGGGTGCCGACCATGCCGGCTTCGAACTGAAGAACCACGTCAAGGCTCACCTCGAGGGCCAGGGCCACGATGTCGTCGACTGCGGCGCGCTGGAATACGACGCCCTCGACGACTACCCGGCCTTCTGCATCGAGGCCGCGCGCCGCGTGGTCGCCGAGCCGGGTTCGCTGGGCTTCGTCTTCGGCGGCTCCGGCAATGGCGAGCAGATCGCCGCCAACAAAGTGCCCGGCGCCCGCTGCGCCCTGGGCTGGAGCGTGGAGACCGCCCAGCTCGCCCGCCAGCACAACAACGCCCAACTGCTCGGCATCGGCGGCCGCATGCACAGCACCGAGGAAGCCCTCGCCATCGTGGACGCCTTCATGACCACCCCGTGGTCCAACGAGGAGCGTCACCAGCGCCGCATCGACATTCTCGCCGAGTACGAGAAGACCGGCGTCCCCCCGGCCCTCCCGAACTGACCTGTGCCCGAAGGCCATACGCTGCATCGCCTGGCGAAGCTGCACCACAAGCGCTTCGCCGGCGGTCAGGTCCGAGTCTCCAGCCCACAGGGGCGATTCGCCGAGGGCGCGGCGCTGATCGACGGCCGGGTGCTGACCCGCGCCGAGGCATGGGGCAAACACCTGCTCCACCACTATGATTCGGGCGTCACCCTGCACATCCATCTGGGGCTGTACGGCAAGTTCACCGAATCCGCTGTGCCCATGGACGATCCGGTCGGCGAGGTCCGGATGCGCCTGATCGGCGGCGGCCGCACCGGCGACCTGCACGGCACCGACCTGCGCGGCCCCGCCGCGTGCGAGATCCTGCTCGACCCCGAGGTCGAAGCGCTCACCTCCCGCCTGGGCCCCGACCCGCTGCGCCGGGACGCCGAACCCGACCTCGCCTGGGACCGCATCCGCCGCTCGCAGCGGCCGATCGGCGCGCTGCTCATGGATCAGAAGATCCTGGCCGGAGTCGGCAACGTCTACCGCGCGGAAGTCCTCTTCCGGCACGGCATCTCCCCGCATCGTCCGGGAAAGTCGTTGAGCCGCACCGAATGGGACGAGATGTGGGCGGACCTGGTGGAGCTGATGAAGGTCGGCGTCCGGCGGGGAAAGATGCACGTGGTGCGCCCCGAACACGACCACGGCGCCCCGTCGTACGCCGCCGACCGACCTCGCACCTATGTGTACCGCCGGGTCGGCGACCCGTGCCGCCTGTGTGGCACCACCGTCGTGTATGCGGTGATGGAGGCCCGAAACCTGTTCTGGTGCCCCACCTGCCAAGCCCGCTGAACCCGTCGCGGACCCGAGCGGCACGTCCGTCCCTGGCTGGATCCGAATGGGCGTTCCGGCAGACGTACGCTCACGCCGAGATCCGCGCGGTTCGGGGTGGTTATGCGCGGACCGCTGGTGCGAGGATCTGTTCGCACCATTCGCGGAATGTTGTGGGACTCGCGGTTTCGTCGGTGCGGGGCACCGCGTCGTCGAGGCCGTCGTTCTTGGCGCGCATCATGTCGACGTAGGCGGTCGCGATCGGGTCGCCGATGCCGCGCGCGGTCAGGGTGGCACGGAAGTCGTCGAGAGATCGCTGCTGGTAACGGATTCGGCGGCCGAGTACCTCGGACATGGTGTGCGCCATCTCGTTCGGTGTCAGGTCCTGCGGGCCCAGTACCGGGACCTCGCCGGTTCCCGTCCAGGAGCGGTCGAGCAGCAGGCGGGTGGCCGCCGCGGCGATATCGCGGGTCGCGACCATCCGCGTCGGGCGGTCGGCGGCCTCGGCGCCGGTGAACACGCCGTCGTCCCGGATCGAAACCGCCTGCCACAGTAGGTTGTCCATGAACGACGGGTTCGCCAGTGCGCGATAGGCCACGCCCGTGCTCGCGATGAGATCGTCCAGCGCCAGCGATGCTGTCACGTGCCCGGCCCGCCCCGCGAGGGGAGTGCCGCGTCCGAGCGACGAGACGCCGACGACGTGCCCGACCCCGTGGGTGGTGAACGCCTTCGCGGCGGCGTGAGTGAATCCGGTGAACACGTCGTCCAGGCTCGGCGCGTACAGGTCGGGCGGGGCCAGCCAGAAGACCGCGTCCGCGCCGGCGAAGGCTCGGTCCACGACATCGGCATCGCCGTGCGATCCGGTGACGATGTCGACACGGGCGCGGATCGCCTCCGGGAGCTTCCCGGGATCGCGCACGATGACACGCAATTCTTCACTGCGAGTGGATGTTTCGAGGAGTCGGTCCAGCAGCTGGCTGCCGATCTGGCCGGTGGGGGACGTGATGACGATCATGCTTCGAGTCTGGTGAGGGTTCGTCGCGGCGTCCAAGACCCTCTGCGCGAATTGATACCGTGCGGGTATGGATCTGGATCTGCGCAAGCTCCGCTACTTCGCCGCGGTGGCCGAGCATCGGCACTTCGGCCGGGCGGCGGAGAAGCTCTACATCGCCCAGCCCGTGCTGAGCCGTCAGATCAAGGCTTTCGAGCAGGAATTGGATTGCGCGCTGCTCGTGCGGACCACCCGCACCGTGGAGCTGACCGCTGCCGGACAGCAGCTCTACGAGGAGGCGCAGGGGATTCTCGCCGCCGTCGACGCGGCGGTGCGGCGCGTGCGCGACGCCGACCACGGCGTGCGACGCCTGGTGGTCGCCTTCTCGGCCGGACTGTACGTCTCGGAGGCGATCCGGGAATTCGCGACACGACACCCGGAGGTCGAAACCGATGTCGTGCCCGCACGCTGGTGGGAGCCGGATGCGCCGCTACGGGACGGCCGAGCCCAGATCGGTTACCTCCGGAAGCCTTTCAACGAATCCGGACTGCACACCATCCCCGTCGGCCACGACCCCAGGGTCGCCTGCATGCCCGCCACCCATCCGCTGGCTGCGCGCCGCGAACTCGCCCTGGCCGACATCGACGGCGAGCGAATGCTCGACACTCCGAAACGCCGCACCGCCTCACTGGAAGAAAAGTTCGAGCTGATCGCCTCCGGCCACGGCATGGCCCTGGTTCCCCGCAGCGTCGCCCGCGCCTACGTCCGTCCCGACCTCGTCCACCGCCCGGTCACCGACGCCCCCAGCGCCGAAACCTGCCTGGCAGTCGCCTCGGACCATCACGACAAGCTCCTCCGCGAATTCCTCGACATCGCCACCGCAACCCTGCGGTCCTGAACCATGCCGGAATCCGCACGCTACGGACCGCTGAAAATCGCGACCGCACAGGGCATCTGCGGCTCCGGGACGATGGCGCTGAAGATCTACGCCGTCCGGTCGACGACGGCGCGGGCCCGCAGCCTGAGCAGCTGGCCGACACCGACGGCGAGCAGGGCCGCGGTGGCGATGATGTAGATGTCGCCCGGAATGTGCTGCCACCACGACCACGCGAGTTCCTGATGTTTGCCATTGGGGACGATGCCCGGGCCGATCAGGAAGAACAGTGCGAAGGCGCTGGTCACCGCGAACGGGGTGACACGTGGATTCGTGGTGGTCCAGGCGGCGGCCGTGATCAGGGCGGGCGCCACCCAGACCCAGTGATGGGTCCAGGACACCGGCGAGATCAGCAGCAGGACCGCCGCATTCACGAGCAACGCGGTCACCGAGAGAATGGTCACCGGGCCCGCCGGACCGGCCGAGTCCGCGGTGTGGCGTTCGAGGCCGACCAGGTGGTGCATCAGGGCGGCGCCCGCGCAGACCGCCACCACGGCCAGGCCCAGCCAGATTGCGGTTGCGGCGGGATTCGACAGGCCGAGGCGGAAGACCATGCCCTTGAGGGACTGGTTGCCGACATAGTCGGGGGAGCCGATGCGGTTGGTATCGGCGATGGCGTGCAGCCAGTAGTCGCGCGATTCCCTTGGGAACAGTACGAATCCGGCGCCGATCACGCCCGCCGCGGTGGCGGCGGCTGTGCCCGCGGCCTTCCAGTCGCGCCGGATGAGGAAGTACAGGACGAAGGCGGCGGGCGTCAGTTTGGTGACCGCGGCGACGCCGATCAGGACGCCCCGCGGCCAGCGGGGCTTCTCGGTCAGGCAGTCGAGGGCGACGGCGGCCATGAGAACGAGGTTGATCTGCCCGAACCACAGTGTGGTGCGGACGGGTTCGACGGCCAGCATGAGCACGACCGCGGTCACACTGAGCGTCAGTTTCGTGCGCGGGTCCAGGTCCGGGCGGACGCGGGAGAGCACCAGCCAGATCGTGATGCCCAGGCAGGCCAGCGAACTGGCGGTCACCATGAGCTCGGCCAGCCACAGCGGCATGATGGCGAGCGGGATCATCAGCACAGCCGCGGACGGCGGGTAGGTGAAGGGCAGGTCGGTGTGGCCCGCCACCGGCAGGGTCGGGCCGTACAGGGTGCCGTGCTCCAGCCAGCCCCGGGTGTCGACCCGGTATACCTGCAGGTCGAGGAAACCGTGCATGGCGGAGAAGATCGCCGTGATCGCCACCGACACCAGGATTCCGATCACGATCGGAATGCGGGGCAGGCCCGGGCGGCCCTCCGACTTCAGATTGCGCAGCAAGTTACGTTGCCCCGCCCGCGTAGTGATCATCAGGGAGACAGTAACCCTTTCGGCTGGTGCGCAGGATGTCCGGATTGCATTGGGGGACTGGTTAATCGATGGCAAATCCATCGATCGGGGTTCGGCCGCCCCAGTGCGCCAACCGGCTGCCCGGACGCGCGAACCAGGTCGCGTAGAAGAGGAAGGATACGGCGGCCAGCGCGCCCAGCACGATGCCCCCCGCGGGTACCGGATACTCCGCCATGGTCGCCGCCAGGAACCGATAGGACAGCAATAAACCGGCGAGCACCGCCGCGCCGAGCGACACGATCCGGGCTCGGGGCATGTCCCAGCCGCGCTCCGGATCCCGCAGTGCCGACTCCACCGTCAGGCACAGCACCGCGCCCGCCACCAGATCGCTGCCGTAGTGGTAGCCGAAGCCCAGCGTCGCGAGCAGCGTGCACACCAGCCAGAAGGCGCCGGCCCAGCGCAGCCAGCGCGGCGCGGTGCGGGAGTGGATGAACAGGGCTGTGGCCCAGGCGGTATGCATGGAGGGCATGCAGTTGCGGGCGGTCTCGGAGTCGAACAGCATCGGCTGCGGATCGGGGGTCAGCGCGGGCCAGACCTGCGGCCAGTCACCGATCTCCAGGCCGTGGCCGAGCGGGCCATAGGCGAAGACCGGGCCGACGACGGGGAAGAGCACATAGCCGAGTGGGCCGATCACGCCCAGCACCAGGAAGGTTCGCACCAGGTGGTGCCGCGGCCACGCGCTCGTCGAGACATGGCGCAGCTGCCAGACTGCGACGACCACCGCCGCCACCGGCAGCTGGATGTAGACCACGTGCAGCACGTGCGAGGGCACCGGGCCCAGCGCCTCGAGCGCGCGGCCGACCAGCCACGCCGGTTCGCCCAGCGCCTGGTCGGCCAGCTGGACGTACTGATCCAGCACGCGGGGTCCGGCGACGATGCTGACCATCAGCCAGGTGTCGGCGAGCTTGGAGGCCATGACCAGCAGCACGCCGAAGGCGATGGCCTGCAGGGCGGTTCGGCGACGCTCGCCCTCCCAGCGGAGCACGACCACGGTCAGGGCGGTCAGGACCAGGGTCGGTCCGGTGCCGATCGATATGTGCCAGCCGCAGGCCGCTTGCAGGGCCAAGGTCAACAGGTCCAGCACCGCGGCGGCAACCAGGCTGACGACCCGGGCCCGGGTGGGCACCCCGATGCATGCCAGCCCCAGTCCGGCCCATGACACGGCCGCCGACTGCGGGTTTGCGAAGTAGTCGTCGATCAGGCTGCGGAGCGGGCCCATCACGCCGTGCGCCGACGCCCATACCTGCGCGACGGTCAGCAACACCACCGCCACGCCCAGCCCGGCGGCCGGGAGGAGCCGAGAACGAGTCCCGGTGCCGGACAGCACCGAGCTGGAAACGTTCATCTTGTGGTCGACCAGCACCGTAAATCGATAACACAGCGCAAACGGAGGCACAACATCCGGTTACCGGAATCCCATTTTCGGGCATGTCCGGCGGGTGCGATGCCATAGTGTCGCCCGCCGATCACGCGGCGCATGATCGGGGAGTTCGCCGCCAGTTCGGACGACGTCACGGGTTGATCGCCAGGGCTGCCCGTTCACCCGGGACGGGTCCGGAGACAGCAGAATCGTGGATCGATCACCGGTGAACGGATTCCGGCGGGCATCGAGGGGCGCTGACCACGAAGGGTGCGAGGGGCGTAACGCGCTGCGCCGCATGGCCATTGCCCGCGGTGAGCGGTGACATCCGTGGTGGTGCGAATCGAAAGATGGTCGGGGTGACAGGATTTGAACCTGCGACCCTCCGCTCCCAAAGCGGATGCGCTACCAAGCTGCGCTACACCCCGTTGCGCGTCGGACTCGACGCTCCCGCTGAACGGGAAAGAGCGGGTGACGGGAATCGAACCCGCACCATCAGCTTGGAAGGCTGAGGTTCTACCATTGAACTACACCCGCAGCGACCGCATCCTTGGATGCTGTGTGCGTTGAGCACTGTACCGAACCTCACTCCTGGAATGCCAATCAGGTGCCGTTGCCGCATGTCGCGGCCTGTAGGACGAGTCGTTCGGCGAGTCGCCGGAAACCCGCCGAAATTGGGTGTAACACCGGGGCCTCACCAGCGATGAGACATCCGATCGCCATTCGCGAGGCAGCGGGAACCTGTTCTGAATCAGGGGTTTTCGATGTCGGGTGGCTTGCTAGGATCCTTTTTGTCCGGACGGGGGTATCTGGAAAGGGGGCGGTGAGCATGCACCACTGGTGTGGCCGACCGCGTAGTAGTGAGTTCGATCCGAAGGGCGTGACCGGCGCGGCGGCCGGTCCTGGCATCTCGTGCATCGGGTGAGCGCGCATGTCCATCCGTCTCGACACCCGAACCTCCGCCATCGTGGCGGCAACCATCCGCGAATGGGTGCGGGCAGTGCATCCCGGCGCGAGCAGTTCCGCGCTGGGCCAGGCGCCCGCGGTTCCCTCCGATGAACTCGAGCGCATCTTCGGCCGGATCATCGACGATCTGCTGGAATTGGCCGGGTCCGAACCGTTTCCGGTGCAGGCCGCCCGCCGCATCGGCCGCAGTCTGGCCGAATCGCCGTTCGACCGCACCCGCATGCTCGCCCCCGCCAGCCGCGCGCTGCTGGGGCTCTCGCCGGGCCAGCGCGGTTCGCTGATCGCCACCCGCTGGTCGTTCATCGCCAGCCAGGCCATCGACGCCTACGCCGAGGCGCTGCAGCAGCGTGCCCTGGCCCAGCAGGAACGCAGTCTCTCGGAGGCGGTGTCGGTGCGGGTGCAGGAGATCGCGGCACTGCAGACCCGGCTGCGGCACGAGGCCACGCACGACGCTCTCACCGATCTGGCCAATCGCTCACTGCTGCAGGAGCGGGTCCGGGTGATGTCCACCGATCCGGCGCGCGGGGTGGGGCTGCTGCTCATCGATCTGGACGACTTCAAGGTGATCAACGACACCTACGGCCACACCGTCGGCGACGAGGTACTGGTCACCATTGCCCAGCGGCTGCGCTCGACCTGCCCGCCCGACACCGTGATCTCGCGCTACGGCGGCGACGAATTCGTGGTCGCGCTGCCGTCCCGCCGCAATACCCTGGGCGAGCTCGCCATGCGGGTGCTGGCCGCACTGTGCGAACCGGTGCCCACGGCGGCCGGTCCGGTCCCGGCGTCGGCGAGTGTGGGCACGGCGTTCTGTCCGCCCGGACGGGAGTGCGACTTCTCCGATCTGCTGCGCAGCGCCGACCGGGCCATGTATTCGGCGAAAACGGCGGGCAAACGTCAGTTCGCGGTGTCGGAGCTAGACGAAGAGGAGGTTGATCCAGGTCGCCGTAACTCGCGTTTTGCCGCGGTGGCTGGATAATTCGAGGTTCAGGGAAGCTCACAGCGAGTAGCAACAGTTCGGCGAATTCTGCCGCGTAGGCTGGTCGCGTGGCTACGGTCGTCGTTCTGCTCATTGTCATGGTGGTTGTCCTGCTTGCTGTGGTGGCGGTCAACCGCGCGCAGCAATCGCGTTCCAACACTCAGCTCGACGATGCCAAGGCCGATGCGCGCCGGGTGATCGAGCGCCTCGGCGGGCAGGTCTACAACCTGGTCGGCACCGACGACGCGTCGAAGCAGGCCCTCGCCGATGCGGGGGAGCGGTTCAATGCCGCGGGCTCGCAGATCGAGCAGGCCACCACGCCCGCGCAGGCCAGGCTCGCGAAAGAGACGGCGCTCGAAGGGCTTTACTACGTGGGGGCCGCGCGGACGGCCATGGGCATGGACCCCGGTCCGGCCGTTCCGGAGCTCGACGGTCAGCGCAGTGCCGGCCGGGTCACCGAGGACCGCGCGATCGAATACGACGGGCGGCGCATCGAGGCCTCGCCCACGCCGTCGGCCGCCACTCCGAACTATTACCCGGGCGGTCGCGTCGCTGGCCGTCCCGTTCCCGCCGGTTGGTACTCCGAGCCGTGGTGGAAGACCGCCCTGGTCGCCGGTGCCTGGGGTGTCGGCTCGGCGGTGCTGTTCAACGCCCTCTTCAGCGGCATGTCCGGGGTCGGGTACGACTCGGCCGCCTTCGAAAGCGGTTACGGCGACGGCTATCAGGCCGGGCTGGACGCCGCCGACGGCGGATATGCCGACGGCGGCTACGACCAGAACGCCTCGGACGCCGGCTACGACCAGGGCGGCTATGACCAGGCTGGCTACGACCCCGGGGCCGACCTGGGCGGCCAGGACTTCGGCGACTACGGCAATTTCGGCGGCTTCGACGGATTCGACAGCGACTTCTGACGCCTCGGGACCGGAATCAGTGCCGGGTCTCGGCCCGGGTCGCGTCCAGGAAGACGCGGATCGCGCTGGTCAGCTGTTCGGGCTGATCCTCGGGGGAGAAGGTGCGCGAATCGTGGATCCATTCGATGCGGGCGTCGGGGAATTCGGCGGCCAGGCGTTCGGCGTAGCGGTCCGGGAAGAAGCGGTCGCCCGCCGACCAGGCCAGTAGCACCGGCTTCTTGAAATCGGCGAAAGTCTTTGCGGCGGCGAGGGTGTACTGGCTGTCCAGGCCGCCGATGGCACGGCGGACGTCCTCGCGGATGGCCTTGGTGCCGACCGGCAGGGCGTACGAGTCGCTGACCGCGCGGTCGATCGGGCCGCGGGCCAGCCAGCCGTAGGCGATGGGCAGACGGCGAACGGCGCGGATGCGCAGACTCAGGGCCAGCGAGGCGAGCGCCCCCGGAGTGCGGGCGGCCAGGCCGACGTAGTCGAAGAACGGCGGCGGGAAGTTCTCGTAGGCGTCGCAGGAGGTCAGCACCAGGCGGGCGACGAGGTCCGGGCGGGCGGCCACGACCAGCTGGCTCACCGCGCCGCCGGAGTCGTTGCCCACCAGGGTGACCGGGCCGAGGTCCAGTTTCTCGATGGCCTGGATGACCAGCTGGGCCAGGCCGGGGGCGCTCAGGTCGGCGCCGGGCATGGCGGTGGTGTGCGAACCGAAGGGCAGATCGATTGCCACGCAGCGGAATTGGCCGGCCAGCGCGGGAACGACCCGGCGCCACAGGTTGGCATTGACCAGCAGTCCGTGCACGAAGACGACGGGATCGCCGCTGCCGCTGTCGAAGACGTTCAACGTGCCCTGCGGCAGGGTGAGCTCGCGGCGGGCGCCGAGGGCGGGGTCGCGCCAGGCGGCGCGGGATTCGGGGGAGATGGTGTGCGTCATCTGGATGACTCCTCTAGGAGCAGTGACGGTGAAGGTGATTTCAAACTAACAAACAGGCTGCCTGTTTTCAATGATTTCGCGTTACGATCCAGGCACCGAGCCAGAAAGGTGTCGATGATCAGGCAAGCCGAACGGTCCGAGTCGACCCGCGCGAATCTGATGGCCGCCGCGCGCGAGCTCTTCGCCGAGCGCGGCTACGCGGCGGTCAGCACCCCCGAGATCGTGGAGCGCGCCGGCAGCTCCCGCGGCGCGCTGTATCACCAGTTCAAGGACAAGAAGGACCTGTTCCGGGCCGTCTACGAGCAGGTGCAGCAGGAGATCCTCCAGCAGGTCGCCGAGACCATGGCCGAGGCCCCGCCGACGGACCCCATGGCCGTTCTCGAAGCCGGGCTGCACAACTTCCTGCTCTCCTGCGTCGACCCCGAACGCGTCCGTATCACCCTCATCGACGCGCCGTCGGTGCTCGGCTGGCAGGAGTGGCGCGCGGTCGACGAGAAGTACGGCCTGGGCCTGGTCGTCGCGGGCCTCGAATCGGGTATCCAGGCCGGCATCCTGCGCGCCGACCTCGATGTCCGCCCCCTGGCCCTGATGATCCTCTCCGCCCTCGGCGAGGCCGCCATGTTCATCGCCAATGCCGACGATCCCGAAACCGCCCGCGCGCAAACCGAACCCGCGGTGCTGGCCTTGATCAACGGTCTACGGGTCTAGACGCCGAATCTCGCCTGCCCGGCACCGGCGGCGAACACACCGACGCGGCCTTCGATCTCCGCCTGTTCCACTACCTGACCGGCGACAGCTCGGCAAACCCGTACCGGGACATAGTCGGACCGTCCGTCTCCACGATCGCGGGCCGCCGCGTGGTCGACGGCGGTCACGCCATCGGCAGCATCAGACTCGGCTTCGCCCAGACGATCCTGCAATCCGCCTGAGCCGATCCGCCGCTTCGAGGGAGACGGACCCAACAAGCCCTGCGTGGCAGCATTGGAGGGTAGTAGGGCTGGGATTGAGCCGCGCTGTTTCGAATCTTCGCCGTCTCAGGGCGGGGCGACGATATGCACGTCGAACCGCTGTAGGACCTGGATCCGACCGGAGGAGGGTCAGGAAGATGAGAACCATGCAGTCTGTTGTCGCCGACACGGTGGGCGAGCCGTCCGAGGTTCTGCGCCTGCGGACCCGCCCCGTTCCGGAGCCTGGTCCCGGCGAGGTCCGGATCCGGGTGGCGGCCGCACCCGTTCATGCCAGCGACCTGCATACCGTCCGCGGCAGATACGGATTCGCGCCGGAATTCCCCACCGTGCCCGGAATCGAATCCGTTGGTGTGATCGACGAACTCGGTAGTGGCACAGACGGTCTGACCGTCGGGCAACGCGTCATTACGGTCGGGGTCAGGGGAACGTGGCAGGAGTACGTCGTTGCCGATGCCGAGCGGGTCCTGCCTGTTCCCGTCGGCATGAGCGATTCCACGGCCGCCCAGATTCTCAGCAATCCGCTCACCGCCGTGATCCTGACCGGTGATGAACTCGATGTTCGACCGGGTGAATGGCTCTTGCAGACGGCGGCCGGTTCAACCGTGGGTCAGTCGGTCATCCAGCTCGGCGTGCACGTCGGCTTCAAGACTCTCAATGTGGTCCGCCGCCGATCCGCGGTCGAGGACATCCTCGCGCTGGGCGGCACCGCGGTGATCTGTACGGAGGACGAGGACCTGCGCGAACGGGTGGCCGACATAGCGGGCCACGACGGCGTGTCCAAGGCGATCGACTGTGTCAGCGGTCAGGTGGGTGCGGACGTGTCACGTGCGCTGGCACCGCACGGTGAGCTGGTCGTCTTCGGTGCGCTGTCCACGCACCGCCAAACCGATCCCGACAAACTCACCATCCCCGTCTTTGCGCGCTCGCTGATCTACGAAACCAAGACCGTCCGGGGGTTCTGGCTGTTCCGCTGGTTCACCGAGACCCCGAAGGATCGGATGGCCGCAACGATCGACCGGACACTTCAGCTCGCCGGCAGCGGCGCGTTGCGGGTGCCGGAGGGCCGGCCGATTCTCGTCGAAAAGTTCAGCGAAGCTGTCTATCTGGCCGAAGCTCCCGCACACGGGGGCAAACCGCTGCTGGTGTTCGAACGGTAGTTCACCTTCCTGGCGTCTGCGTGTTCTTTCCACTCCCGCCACCGCTGCGAGTTTCGATGGCCTCGATGGTCTTCTCGAACGGCTTTCCCAGGACGCGGGTGCCGAAGAGTCCGAGCACCATCGCGAGCAGCCGTCCCCTGAGGTTCTTGCCGTCGCGGACCACGACGGCGTCCACGTCGGTCATGCCCGTGGGCAGCTGCGTGAGGGTGTAGGTGTGGCCCGATGCGCCACCCCACAGGTTGGAGTCGGTGGTCGTCATCACCACGTGATGGGGGTCGCTCCAGTCGTAGTGCAGGCGTTCCCAGATGCCGCTCGAGCCCTCCGTCACATCAGCGTCATGGGGGCCTTCGTGATGCACCTCGAGGTAGCTGTCCGCACTGTTGCCGAAGAGTTCGTGCCGGCCCGGCCCGAAGTCGGTGAGGCCGGCCAGGAACTGCTCAGGCGTCGCGGTGGTCGTCTTGTGGAGATGGATCGTGGTCATGGCGCACGCCTTCCTTGACACTCGAATGATCCGCTCCGGTTCTGAAGACCGGGGTCGGTGACCCACATCCAGAACACCACTCGTTCGAGCGCCACGGAAGAGGTCCGCTCGACCTGATCTCGGGCGTCCACCATCACCCGGTGATGACGACTGTCCCCCCGGGTGGCTGCAGGGCGATCGCGGGAAGCTCGGATAAGCCTGTGCCGCAGTCGCTCCCAAGGTGACTGCGGCTTTGTGCCCTCGGTCCGAAAGGTCTGATTTCATGGTTCTTCTCGGCGACACCCGGCCCGACAGACGAATGTCCTCAGGTTGCCGATGGGTAGCCTGTGCCAATGTCCGATGAGCTGTGGGGTGTCGTACCGGACGAGCTGCGTGAACTTTCGGCCTCGCGAGAACGGCTACACGATCTGGTCGAGGCGGTGTACACGGTGGTCTCGGACCTGAATGTGGATCTGGTGCTGCGGCAGCTGGTGACCGCGGCGGTCCGGCTGGTCGGTGCCCAGTACGGCGCACTGGGTTTGCTCGAACCCGAGAACGGGAGCGGTGAACGGCAGCTGGTGCAGTTCGTCCCGGTCGGTATGGACGAGGAGACGATTCGCCGGATCGGGCACTGGCCGCACGGCCGGGGCGTGCTCGGCGCGGTGTTGTCCGGGGAGCATCCGGTCCGGCTGGCCGACCTCACCAAGAGTCCCGCCTTCGAGGGCTGGCCCGACGGGCATCCGCCCATGCGCAGCTTCCTCGGGGTGCCGCTGCGCTATCGCGGCACGGTCCTGGGCGACCTGTACCTGACGAACAAGCGCGGCGGCGCGTTCAGCGACGAGGACGAACGGATCATCGAGGCGCTGGCCGTCATCGCGGCCGTGAAGATCGTCAATGTGCGCATGTACGACCAGGTGCAGCACGACACCGAACGCCGCCGGCAGGACTCGGCCACGATCGCCGTCCTCGAGGAGCGCGATCGCATCGCCCGGGATCTGCACGACTCCGTGATCCAGCGCATCTGCGCCGCGGGCCAAGCCCTGCAGAGCGCGCTCCGGATGAACCCGGCGCCCGAGATCGGGGAGCGGCTCGCCCGCGTGGTGGCCGACCTGGACGACACTCTCCAGGACGTCCGCGCCACCCTCTTCGCGCTGCCTCCGACCACCGGCGGGCAGGGTGGATTGCGCAGCGAGATCACCGAATTGGTGTCCACCGCCGTCCGTCACCTCGGTTGCACACCGAGCCTGCGGCAGGACGGTCCCCTCGACACCCGGGTACCGCCGGAGACCGGGCGGCAGGCGCTGGCCGTACTGCGTGAGTCACTGTCGAATGTGGCGCGCCACGCCGAGGCCACCCGCATCGACGTGGACGTCACCGCGGCCCGGGGGGAACTGCGAATCTCGGTGGCGGACAACGGTATCGGCGTGGGCGACGCGCCCCGGCGGGGCGGGCTGCGCAAGATCGCCGAACGTGCCACCGATCTCGCCGGCGCGCTCGAACTCGGGCCGGGTCTGGACGGGTACGGCACCACGCTGGTCTGGAGGGTACCGATTCCGCAGGTCTGAGCCGGCGGCCGCTTCCGGCCGGTTGCGTCAGTTGGTCGGTTGCGCAGGCTGTTCCGCGGGCTGCGCAACCGCCGCCGGAGCCTTGGTCTTGTCCGCCCACTTGGTGGTGCCGTCGGCGGCCTGCAGGGTGGACAGCAGATCGATGCCCGAGGCGATGAGGGTCGGGCCGCCGACGACGATGGTGCCGATGATGCCGCCCGCCGCGGCGCCGGTGGTCAGGCCCGGGAGACAGCCCGCCACCAGGGTGACGACGCAGCCGATGGTCGCGCCGATGGCGGTGCCGACGAAGGTGCCGATGGTGGTGGCCAGGCTGAACTGGGTGGTGAAGCTGCTCAGCGCGCGGTCGTTCTCCATTTGCGAGGCAACCGGTTTCACGACCAGCGGCTGCGACACCGATACCCCGGCCGGTTTGTCGGGAGTGAGGGCCAGCACGGTGCCGTCCTTCTGCACCTCGGACTTGACCGGAATATCGATGGGTCCCAGATGGAATTTCAGCGGCAGGGTGAGCAGCACCTTGCCGTCGGCGTCCTTCACGTTCACCACGTCGGCGGGCTTGGCCGCCGGGTCCGAATCGGGGGCCGCCGGCGCCGCATCCTCGGCCGCCTGCGACAACTCGAAGGTGCCGCCCTTGAGCGTGGTGATGACGGTCTTGTCCACCAACTTGGCCGAGTACACCAGCCCGGGGGCGGCGGGCTCGGCGTTCGCCGGGCCGGTTGCCACCGACAGTGCGGTGGCCTGGGTCACGAGTGCGCCGATCACCAGGGTGGCAGTCGCGCAGGTGTTGCGGAACTCCATGCGGTATCCAATCCGTCAACGGGTGTGGGCCGTCCGAACCCGGAGCTTAATGGAATTCGATGGTGCCGAACAGGTTTCGGGCGCAAGACACCGCGCGGGAAATATTCGTCCGTTATCGGGAAAATATCCTTAACGTCCGGATTGCCGCAGTGTCGCTCACAGTAGCGCCCGCGGTATGCGCCCGCGCGCCGATTCGGCAAACTCCTTGCCATGAGCCTCAGATTCAGCGCCGGAGTCCTGCTGTTCCGCCGCACCACCGGCCTCGAAGTGCTGATCGGGCACCTGGGCGGACCGTTGTGGGCGAAGAAGGACGCCGCCGCCTGGTCCATTCCCAAGGGCGAGTACGAGCCCACCGAGGAGCAGCCCCGCGACGCCGCCCGCCGCGAATTCGGCGAAGAACTCGGCCTGCCCGTGCCCGATGGCGAATGGATTCCGCTGGGCGACGTCCAGTACGGCAGCGGAAGCAGCAAGAAGCAGGTCACGGTGTGGGCCGTCGAGGGCGACCTGGATCCGGAACAGGTGGTGCCGGGCACGTTCGAAATGGAGTGGCCGCCACGATCCGGGCGAATCGCCGAATTCCCCGAAATCGACCGGGCCGCCTGGTTCGACCTGGACACCGCCCACGAGAAGCTCGGCAAGGGCCAGCGCCCCTACCTCGACCGCCTACGCGAGCACCTCGCCGGCGCGTAGCCGGGCATACCGCGTTCGCGGTATGCCGAAAAGTCCACGTCCGGACGACGACGGCCACCCGGTCCCGGCGGCAGGGTGGTTGTTACCGCGCACAGCGGATCGCCACCGTTCGGAAAGGACGTCGATGACCCATACACAGCTCGCCGGGAGCCAGCCCGTGGTCCGGTCCTGTCCGTTCAGCCCGCCCGCGGAATACCGGGAACTGCGCGAGCAGGATCCGGTCGCGCACGTCACCCTGCCGGACGGCATCGACGGCTGGTTGATCACGCGATACGCCGACGTGCGGGCCGTGCTGTCCGACCCGCGTTTCAGCTCGCGGCGGCGCGGTGTCACCGGCAATCACCGTGGCTCGCAAGAGATTCCGCCGCCTCCGCCGGGCTGGTTCATCTTCATGGACGCGCCGGAGCACAGCCGCCTGCGCAAGATGCTCACCGGCCGGTTCACCGTGCGGCGCATGCGCGAGCTGGCCCCGGCGGTGGAGCGGATCGTCGCCGATCACCTGGACGCCATGGCGGCGGCCACCGGTCCGGTCGACCTCGTGCAGGACTTCGCGCTGCCGATTCCCTCGCTGGTCATCTGCGAGCTGCTCGGGGTGCCGTACGCCGATCGTGCGGAGTTCCAGCACAATTCGGCCACGCTGCTGCGGCTCGGCGCACCCGCCGAGGAGGTGGCGCAGGCCCAGCTGGAACTGAACCAGCTGATCCACCGCCTCGCCGTCCAGAAGCGGACCGAGCCCGGCGACGACATCCTCAGCGCCCTGGTCCGGGACGGGGACCTCACCGATGAGGAGCTGGCGGGCATCGGCGTGCTGCTGCTGGTCGCCGGGCACGAGACCACGGCCAACATGATCGCCCTGAGCACCCTGTGCCTGCTGCGCGACCCCGCCCAGCTGGCCCTGCTGCGCGCCGAGCCCGAGCATGCCGACGCCGTGGTGGAGGAGCTGCTGCGCTTCCTGAGTGTCATCCAATTCGGGATCCGCAGAACGGCTTTGGCGGATGTCGAGGTGGGCGGTCAGCTGATCCCGGCGGGCGGCACGGTGGTCGCGCACCTGCCGGCGGCCAACCGCGACCCCGAGCTGTTCCCCGACGATCCGGAAAACCTGGACCTGCTGCGCCCCCACCGGCCGCACGTGGCGTTCGGCTTCGGTATCCATCAGTGCATCGGCCAGCAGCTGGCCCGGCTGGAGCTGCGCATCGCGCTGACCGCCCTGTTCGAACGCTTCCCGGAGCTACGGCTCGCGGTGCCGCTGGAGGCAGTTCCGATGCGCGACGAGATGGTCGTCTACGGCGTCCACGAGCTGCCGGTGACCTGGTAGGAGAGGGGATATGCCATGAAGATCCACATCGACGAGAACAGATGCTGCGGCGGCGGTCAATGCGTGCTGGCCGCACCGGAGGTGTTCGGCCAGCGCGACGAGGACGGCACTGTCCTCCTGCTCGATCCCCGCCCGGCCGAGGAGCTGCTGCCGCGGGTGCTCGATGCCGCCGCGCGCTGCCCGGCCGTGGCCATCCGGGTGGAGCAGTAGTGCCCGGCTCCCGCAATCTGCTCGCCGAACCGGGACGGGAAACACCCTATGCACCAACCCCATACGGCTGGACCGACCACTACGACAGCAAGATCCAGATCCACGGCTGGTGTCTCGCCGGCGCCCAGACCGAGATCGTCGCGGGAGACCCCGCGAAGGCAAGTTCGTCGCGCTCTACCGCATCGGCGACCGGGTCGTCGGGGCGGTGGGCTGGAACAGCGCTCGCACCCTGCGGGAATACCGTGGCCACGTCACCGCGCCGGGTCACGCCGATGCGTGCGGCGGGTAGGTACCTTGACGACGTGCGGATGATCGCCCGGCTGCGGTGCTGGCTGCGAGTCCGGCCGTGGGCGGCCGACCTCGCGGTCGCGATCGGATGCTTCCTGGTCGCCACCCCGGTGGCCGCGAGCATGGCCTATCTGCGGCACAGCCCGATGGACCGGGCGGTCAGCGGGCTCGCGCTCACCTGTGTGCCGCTGCTGGTCCGCAGCCGGTGGCCGATCCCGGTGGTCGCCGCCACCGTGCTCGTGGAAGTCACTCGCTACCTGGTGATTCCGTACTCCACTCCGCCGCCCGCGGCCACCGCGGTCGCGCTCTTCACGGTGGCGAACCGGATGGATCGGCGCACCGCCTGGCTGGCCGGCGTGTGTGCCGCGGTGCCGCTGGTGGCGGCCATACTCATTTCGCAGCCGAGTCCGGCGGATCTGCCCCAGGCGCTGTCCCAGATCGCCTGGACCCTGCTCGGCGTCGCCGCGGGTGATGCGGTGCGCAGCCATCGGAAGCTGCTGGTGGTGGCCCTCGAACGGGCCGAAACCGCCGAACGTGACCGGGAGGCGGAGGCCGCCCGCCGGGTCGCCGGGGAACGCCTGCGGATCGCTCAGGAGCTGCACGACGTGATCGCCCACCACATCACGCTGGTGAACGCGCAGGCCAGTGTCGCGCACCATCTGATGCGCACCGATCCGGACCACGCCTACGAGGCGCTGGAACGCATTCGCGACACCAGCCGGACCGCCCTCGACGATCTCCGCGCGACCGTCGGAGTGCTGCGCGCGGAGGACGATTCGGGGCATCCGCGCGCCCCCTCACCCGGCCTCGGGGAGCTGACCGAGCTGGTGGAGTCCTTCCGGCACGCCGGGCTGGACGTCACCGTCGAGCGTTCCGGAGAGCCGTTCGAGCTGTCCTCGCTGACCGACCTCACCGCCTACCGAATCATTCAGGAGGCGTTGACCAATACCCGCAAGCACGCCGGGGCGCGGACCGCGCGGGTGCGGCTGGACTATCGAGCCGACCGGGTGCGGATCACCGTCGAGGACGACGGCCGCCTGCACGCGAAGACCGGCACCGGCTACGGGATGATCGGCATGCGGGAACGCGTGAAGGCCGTGGGCGGCACGCTCGATGCGGGCCCGGCCCCGCACGGTGGTTTCCGGGTGGACGCCGAACTGCCGCATCGCAACGGCCGAAAGGGCGGGTCATGACGATTCGGGTAGTGCTGGCCGACGACCAGGCGCTCCTGCGCGACACCTTCCGCATGCTCATCGACTCCACCGCGGACATGCGGGTGGTCGGCGAGGCCGCCACCGGCCGCGAAGCGGTCGAACTCGCCCGCACCCACCGGGCCGACGTCGTGCTGATGGACATTCGGATGCCCGAGCTGGACGGCCTGGCCGCGACCCGGCTGATCAGTGCGGACGAGGACCTCGCCGGCGTGAAGGTGCTGGTGCTCACCACCTTCGAGTACGAGGAGCATGTCGTCGAGGCCCTGCACGCCGGGGCGAGCGGATTTCTCGGCAAGGGGATGAACGCCGACGAACTGCTCGCCGCGATCCGTACGGTCGTCGCCGGCGACGCCCTGCTGTCGCCCACCGCGACCAAGGCGCTGATCGGCCGCTTCCTGGCCCAGCCGGACCCGGTGCGCTGGGAGCCGCCGCCCGCACTGGCGGCACTCACCCCGCGCGAACGCGAGGTGGTCACGCTGGTAGCCCTGGGCCTGTCCAACGACGAGATCGCCGAACGCCTCTTCATCACCGCCCTCACCGCCAAGACCCACGTCAATCGCGCCATGGCCAAACTCGATGCGCGCGACCGGGCCCAGCTCGTCGTCATCGCCTACCGCACCGGTCTGGTGCGCCCCGACACTCCGAGCTGAACCGGTCGGTTACAGCCGAGGGTCGACCGGCTCGGTCTCCAGGGCCAGGATCGCGAACACCGCCTCGTGGACGCGCCACAGCGGCTCCCGGGCCACGAAGCGGTCCAGGGCCTCCAGGCCCAGGGCGTACTCGCGCAGCGCCAGGGAGCGCTTGCCGCCGAGGCCGCGGGAGCGCAGGCGGTGCAGCTGGTCGGGGCGCAGGTACTCCGGGCCGTAGATGATCCGGAGGTATTCCGGGCCACGGCATTTCACGCCCGGCTGCACCGGCCGGCCGCTGCGGGTGCCGGTGCCGGCCACCAGCGAGCCGAGCGGCTTCACCACCATGCCCTCGCCGCCGGTCGCGGTGAGCTCGGTCCACCACGTCGTCGCGGCGGTCTCGGCCTCCGGGGAGGCGAGGTCGACCAGGCGGCGCCCGGTCGGGGTGAAGAACTCCGGGTCGGCGGCGACCAGGCGGTCGATGCGCTCCAGGTGCCAGTTGTGGTCGCGCCCTGCGTAATTCGCGCCGGAGGCGGCCAGCAGCTGGAACGGGGCCAGGCGCACGCCGTCGAGGCCGTCGGTGGGCCAGCAGTAGCGGCCGTAGGTGTCGGTGAAGGCGTCGGCGTCGGCCCGGCGCACCCTGGTCCGCGTGGCGAGATCGCCTGCGTCCAAACCTCGTTCGACCGCGGCCGCCAGCACCTCGGCGGCCCGGCCGAGCGAGGCCCGGGCCGCCGCGCCGACCGCGGCGTACTGGTTGCGCAGCAGCCCCAGCGCCTTGGCCGACCACGGCAGCAGCTCGGCGTCCAGCAGCAGCCAGTCGCTGCCCAGTTCCTCGAACAGCCCGGCGGTTTCGGCCGCCGCCCGCACCCGGGTCAGCAGCGATTCGGTGCGCGCGGGATCGTCGAAGAACGGCCGGCCGGTGCGGGTGTACACCGCGCCGGTGCTGCCGTCCTCGACACCGAACCGGACGCGCGCCGCCTCGGCCGACCGCGAAACCACCACGACCGCGCGCGAACCCATGTGCTTCTCCTCGCACACCACGGTGTCCACGCCCTCGGAGCGGTAGTACTCGAAGGCCTCGGCCGGGTGCTCGAGATAGCCGTCCAGGGTGGAGGTGGCGCACGGCGACATGGTCGGCGGCAGGTACACCAGCCAGCGCGGGTCCACGGCGAAGCGGCTCATCACCTCGAGCGCGGCGCTCGCGGCGTCCTCCTGCACGGTGACCCGGCCGAGGTGGCGGGTCTCCACCACCCGCCGGCCCAGCACGTCGTCCAGGTCGAGTACGCCCGGATCCCGCTGGACCACCGCCTCGCCGGTGGCGAAGGTGGCGGCCGCGAGCGGGCGCACGGGCTCGAACCAGACCTGTTCGGCCGGCACCGACACCGGTTCCCGCTCCGGGTAGCGCAGCGCGGTCAGACGGCCGCCGAACACCGCGCCGGTATCCAGGCACAGGGTGTTGTTCACCCACACCAGTTCGGTCATCGGCGTGTGGCCGTAGAGCACCAGCGCCCGGCCGCGGTAGTCGTTCGCCCACGGATACCGCACCGGCAGCCCGTATTCGTCTGTCTCGCCGGTGGATTCGCCGTACATGGCGAACTCGCGCACCCGGCCCGAGGTACGGCCCTGGTACTCCTCCTTCAGCCCGGCGTGCGCGACCACCAGTTTGCCGCCGTCGAGCACATAGTGGCTGACCAGGCCGCGCATGAATTCCTGTGCGGTCTTGCGGAATTCGGCGTCCTCGGCCTCCAACTGGGCGAGCGACTCGGCCAGGCCGTGCGCCACCGTGACGCGGCGGCCGTCGAGCGCGCGCACCAGCTTGAACTCGTGGTTTCCGGTGACGCACAGGGCGTTTCCCGATCCGGCCATGCCCATCACCAGCCGCAGCACGCCGGGCGTATCAGGCCCGCGATCGACCAGGTCGCCGACGAACACCGCGGTGCGGCCCTCGGGGTGGCGCGCGTCGACCGCCCGTCCCTCCGTGTCCCGGGCGATGGCATAGCCGAGTTCGCCCAGCAGCGTCTCCAGCTCGCTCCGGCAGCCGTGCACATCACCGATCACGTCGAAAGGCCCGGTGAGATCGGTCTTGTCGTTCCACAGACGCTCGTCCGCGATGGTGGCGGCCTCGATCTCCTCGACGCCCCTCAGCACGTGCACCTTACGGAAACCCTCGCGCTCCAGGAACTTCAGCGAACGCCGCAGATCGCGCTGGTGACGCCCCACCACGTGCGGCCCCAGATCCGCGCGATCCACCCGCAGCGCATTGCGCTGCACGCACACCGCTTCCGGCACGTCCAGCACGATCGCCACCGGCAGGACATCGTGCGCCCGCGCCAGCTCCACCAGCGCCTGCCGCGCCTTGGGCTGCACATTGGTGGCGTCGATGACGGTGCGCAGCCCGCGCCGCAGGCGCACGCCCGCCACGTGGTGCAGCAGCTCGAACGCCTCGGCCGTCACCGACTGATCGGCTTCGTCATCGCTCACCAGTCCCCGGTAGGCGTCCGACGACAGCACCGCCGTCGACCGGAAGTGCTTGTGCGCGAACGTGGACTTCCCGGAGCCGCTGCTGCCGATCAGCACGACCAGCGACAGCACCGGAACCGACAGCTCTGCCATCACGCGACCCCTTTCTCGTCGCCGTTCTTTCCGTCCCGTTCGGTGAACACAGCCATCTGCGTCGACGCCCCCACTTCCGCATCCTCGGGCCCGATCGGCTCGAACCGCACGGCATACCCGTACGTCGCACCGACCCGGTGTGCCCAGTCCGCGAATTCTGCCCGGCTCCACTCGAATCGGTGATCCGAATGCCGGAAAGCATCCGCCGCGAGCCCCTCGTAGCGCACGTTGTATTCGCTGTTCGGCGTGGTCACGACGACCGCGCCCGGCGCCGCCGCCCCGAACACCGCCTGCTCCAAGGCCTTCAGTCGCGGCGCATCCACATGCTCGATCACCTCCATGAGCACGGCCGCGTCATAGCCCTGCAGCGAGGCATCGGTATACGTGAGCGCCCCCTGCCGCACGGTCACCCGCCGCGACTGCCACTCCCGTACCCGCCGCAGCCGCCGCGCCGCGATCTTCAACTCGCGCATCGACACATCGATCCCGACGATCTCCGTGAACGCCCGGTCCGCCACCAGCTCCAGCAGCAACGCCCCCTGCCCGCACCCGAGATCGAGCACCCGGCTCGCCCCGGTCGACAACAGCGCCCGATGCACGGCCGCCCGCCGCAATACCGCCAGCGATGGGCCGCGTTCGCCGGCCTCCGCGGAACAGGAAGCCTCCACCCGCGGATCGGTCGCCGGGACCGGATCGCCGGTCCCACCGGAGGCCGGGCCGAGGTCGGCGGCGTGGGCTGATATCACTGCACCCGCTCCGATGGTGGCGGCTCTGCTCGCCGAACCGGGCAGACGCGCGGCGCCCGAATTCTCGCCGGCGAGCGAACTCGTGGCCGTGAGCTCCGTTGCGGCAGAGGAGACTTCGTCGCCAAGGCTCGGTGCGGAGGATGTGCTCTCGACACCGGTCCCCTCGTCGTCGAAATCGTGCTCGATCGCGCCGAGTTCCTCCGGATCGGCGTCGTCCAGCTCGGCGAGGCGGGCGAGCGCGGCGCGGACCAGAGTGTGGCGGCGGGTCAGATAGCGGCGGGTGATCCACTCGCGGTCCGGGTGGGTGGTGAGCCAGCCCTCGCCGAAGCGGAGGAGCTTGTCGATTTCGGCGGTGTCGAGCCAGTAGTGCTTGCTGCCGTCGAGGACGGGCAGCAGGACATAGAGGTGCGACAGCGCGTCGGACAGGCGCTGCGTTCCGGTGAGTTCGAGCCGCAGGTAATGGGAATCGCCCCAGTCCGGGAAGGCCGGATCCAGGGGGAGGGCAGTGGCCACGACGGTCCAGCCCAGGGGCGCGAAGACCCGCTCGGCGTACTCGGCCCCGCCCTTGCAGGGGACGGCCGGGAGTTCGATGCGCAGCGGGAGCGCGGTCTCGGCCAGCTCGGGACGCTGCTTGCAGCGGCCGTGCAAGGCGGTGCCGAACACCGTCGAAATGGCCACGGACACCAGCGAAGACGCAGCGTACGGGCGATCGTTCACATACTGCCCCAGGCTGAATTCGAGGGTGCTCTTGGACTTTCCGCGCACCAGCCGTACCGGATCGATCTCCAGCAGCAGCGCGGCCGTGCACCGGTCGTCGCCCGCCTCCGGGTAGAGCACGTGCGCGATGCCGTAGGACTGCTCGAAAGTCTGCATGCGCGAAGGATTCTTGTGCAGCAGGTACCCCAGATCGGAGGCCGGCCAGTCGGCGCCCTCGGGTCGTGTACAAGAAATCGTCAACAGCATCCTGAGATGCTCCCGTAGGCCGAGAGCGCCCGCAAATACATTTCCGTCTCGACCTGCGCCGATATCAGCGACGGGTGCGGACCCCTCAGTGTAGGGGGCTTGCCGGGCAACACGATCGCGCTCACACTCGAAAACAGGTGTCCGGGGGATGTTTTCGCCGGCGATCCGAGGGGCCGGGGCGAAACGCCGTTCGGGCTCACCGTGATCGGAGAGCTGGGACCCGGGCGGGGAGCTGTGTGACAGGCGGTGGCGGCATGCACCGATTCGATTCGACCCGTCGGCGTGTGCACGCCGCATCGCTCGTGGCGGTCGCGGCACTGGTCAGTGCCTGCGCGATCGCCGGGGCACCACGGGCGGCGACGCCGCAGGTGGGGGCACTGGATCTCGGCGGCTACAGCGGGCGGCCGCTCGTCGCGCCGGGGGCGGCCGGGGAAGCCTATGGGCGGCTGATGGAATCGGTGCGGATGGCGGACGCCGTCATCGCGCCGCGCGCCGTCGATCCGGCCCTGACGCAGACCGCGGCCATTCCGGTACCCACCCCGGAGGACGCCGTCGGAATCCTCGCCGACGCCACCCGCGCCACCCTGGCCGCACACGGCATGCTGGCCGGATTCAGCATCGGCGGCACCGACGATCCGACCGGCATCCCGGAGATCGGCACGGCCCGTTCGGTGCGCCTCACCGTCCTGCGCATGCGGGACAATATGACGGCCATCGACGCGGCCCGCGAGATAGATGGGCGCGACTTCGACGTCAACCACGACAATGTCGTCGTACCCTTCTCCGAATACTTTGCGACACACGGTCATTGGCGCACCTTCGTGCCGACGATGGCGGTCACCCTCGCCCATGGCCCGTTCGTGGTGACGCTGTTCGTCACCCATCCGGCCACGGATCTGGCGGCCCTGAAGCAGCTGGCCGAGGCCACCCTCGACGCCGAACTGCCGAAGCTGGACGCCTTCACGCCGACACCGGCCGAGGAACTGTCCGCGCTCCCGCTGGATCCCGGCGGCATGCTGAGTCGGCTGCTGCCCGCCGACCCGGGGAAATGGCCGTATCCCGAGCTCTTCCACGATGTGCAGCAACCCATCGCCGGTTGGGGCGGACACCGCAGCGCCCGCGGCATCGTCTACGGCCCCGTCCTCGCCGAGCTGTGGGTCAACAGGTCCGGCGCGGACCCGCGCATCCCGGTCGAGAGCATCGCCGTCACGGATTCGGCTCGGCTGCTCCGCTTCCCCGACGCCGTGGCCGCCCGGCACGCGCTGAACCGACTGTCCGAGCCCAGTGCCGGCGTGTCCGTCACGACCCCGCCGGACGGCGTCCCGGACGCGGTCTGCCTGCGGGGTCCCGGCTCGAATCCCGCAGCGCGCGAAGGCGAATACACCTGCCTCGTCCTGGACGGCCGCTACCTGGCGCAGGTCTCCGCCCCGACCGAGCAACTCGTCCACCGCATGGCCGCGGCACAGTACACGCTGCTGGTCACCGATCGCTGAGCCCGCGGATCGCCGATTCGGCATCCGCTCGGCCGCGCCCTCCCCGGCGAACAACGATCCCGGCGTGTAGGTTCGGCGCGGCGTCGCAATCCGTGCGGCAATCCGGACTGACGGACAGGAGCGGGAATGCGCTTGGTGGGCAAGGTCGGTGTGATCGGTGCGGTCGCGGCCGCCACGATGCTGGCCGCGGGATGCGGCAGCAGCAGTGACAACAAGGCGGAGTCGACCACCACGGCCAAGGCCACGCCCAGCGCGGCCGTCGCCACCACGACCCAGAGCAAGGGCCGCGAGTGCACGGCCGACGACATCAAGGTCGACGGCGGCTTCGGGCAGGCTCCCAAGATCACCATCCCGGACGACTGCGACCCGCCCAAGCAGCTCATCGTCAAGGACCTGGTCGCCGGCAGCGGCCCGGGCGCCAAGGCCGGGGATCAGCTGACCATGAACTACACGCTGGTTACATGGTCGGACAAGAAGGTCCTCGACAGTTCCTTCACTCGCGGCGAGCCCTTCGAGCTGCCGCTCGGCGCGGGCAAGGTCATCAAGGGCTGGGACCAGGGCCTGGTCGGCGTCCAGCAGGGCGCGCGCCGGCTGCTCATCGTCCCGCCGGACCTCGGCTACGGCGCGGGCGGCCACGGCATGAAACCGTACGAAACGCTGGTCTTCGTCACCGACGCCGTCAAGGTCGGTAGCTAGACCCCCGAACCTCGGGTACCAGGGCGACCGGTCGACCGACCGGCGTCGCGATGCCCCGTGCAGTGACCGGTTACACGGCCCGTCGGGCCGTCAACTAACCTGGTCGGGATGCGTTCGGGGGGAACCTAGACGTCAACCATGAACTACGAACAAGGAGCATGTCCGTGAAGAGCACCGTCGAGCAGCTGAGCCCGACTCGGGTCCGCATCAATGTCGAGGTGCCCTTCGAGGAGCTGAAGCCGGACTTCGACCGCGCGTACAAGGCTCTCGCGCAGCAGGTCCGGATCCCGGGCTTCCGTCCGGGCAAGGCGCCGGCCAAGCTTCTCGAGGCCCGTATCGGCCGCGGCGCCGTGCTGGAGCAGGTCGTCAACGATGTGCTGCCCAAGCGCTACAGCGAGGCTGTCATCGCCACCGAGGCCAAGGTCATCGGCCAGCCGGAAATCGAGATCACCAAGATCGAAGACGGCGAGGAGCTGGCCTTCACCGCCGAGGTCGACATCCGGCCGGAGATCACCCTGCCGGAGTTCTCCTCCATCGCCGTCTCGGTCGACCCGATCGAGATCACCGATGAGGACATCGACGAGCAGCTGCAGTCGCTGCGTCAGCGCTTCGGCACCCTGAAGTCGGTCGAGCGCGCCATCGAGAACGGCGACTTCGTCTCCATCGACCTGTCCGCCACCGTCGACGGCGAGACCGTCGAAGAGGCCTCCACCACCGGCCTGTCCCACGAGGTCGGCTCCGGCCAACTCATCGAGGGCCTGGACGAAGCCCTGATCGACCTGAAGGAGGGCGAGTCCAAGGACTTCACCTCCACGCTGGTCGCCGGTGAGCACGCCGGCAAGGAATCCGTCATCACCGTGACCGTGCAGTCGGTCAAGGAGCGCGAGCTGCCCGAGGCCGATGACGAGTTCGCCCAGCTGGCAAGCGAATTCGACACCATCGACGAGCTGAAGGAAGACCTGAAGACCCGCGTCGAGCGCGTCAAGAAGGTCCAGCAGGCCGGCGAGATCCGCGACAAGGTGCTCGAGCAGCTGCTCGAGACCGTCGAGATCCCGCTGCCCGAGGGTGTCGTCAAGGCCGAGGTCGACGCCGTCGAGCACGACGCCGTCCACGGCTTCGACCACGACGAGGCCAAGCTGGCCGAGGCCCTCGAGGCCCAGGGCTCCTCCCTCGAGGAGTTCAAGAAGGACACCAAGGAAGCCGCCGAGAAGTCGGTCAAGACCCAGCTGCTGCTGGACGCCGTCGCCGAGGCCGAGAACACCCAGGTCGGCCAGGACGAGCTGTACGAGCGGATCATCTTCCAGGCGCAGCGCTACGGCATGTCGCCCGATCAGTTCATCCAGCAGATCCAGCAGGCCGGTCAGCTGGGCGCGGTCTTCGCCGACGTGCGCCGCGGCAAGGCCCTCGCCGGTGTCGTGGTCCAGGCTGCCGTCACCGACACCGCCGGCAACGTCGTGGACACCGCCGAGATGTTCGGCAACCCGGCCGCGGAGGCCGAGGAGGTTTCCGCCGAGGAGCTCGCCACCGTCGCCGACGCGACCGAGGCCTCCGAGGCCGAGGCCAAGTAACAAATGCCGGCGCCCCGGTGTCCGGGGTCTCGGGTGACACCCCGAGAACCCCGAACGCGGGAACGTGAGGTGTTGACGTAAGTTTGCGCTGTGAGCGAAGCAGGGCGGTACCGGGAGTTCGGTGCCGCCCTGCTTCGTTAGGGTTTGTGTCAGCGAATCAGTAGGGGCTTGTTAACCGAGCCGTTGAGAGAGGGCAGGTATCCGTGACAATTCATCAGGCAGGGGTGCGCATGACATCCGCGACTGCTGGTCTGAACCTCAGTGATTCGGTGTACGAGCGCCTGCTGCGCGAGCGCATCATCTTCCTGGGCACTCAGGTCGACGACGACATCGCCAACAAGCTGTGCGCGCAGATCCTCTTGCTGTCGGCCGAGGACCCGACCAAGGACATCTCGCTCTACATCAACTCCCCGGGCGGTTCGGTGACCGCGGGCATGGCCATCTACGACACCATGCAGTTCGCCGAATGCGACATCCGCACGGTCGGCATGGGCCTGGCCGCCTCCATGGGGCAGTTCCTGCTCGCCGCCGGCACCAAGGGCAAGCGCTACGCGCTGCCGCACGCGCGGATCATGATGCACCAGCCCTCCGCTGGACTGGGTGGTTCGGCCGCTGACATCGCCATCCAGGCCGAGCAGTTCGCCTACACCAAGCGCGAACTCAACGAGCTGCAGGCTCACCACACCGGCAAGTCCATCGAGCAGGTGACCGCCGACGCCGACCGCGACCGCTGGTTCACCGCCGCCGAGGCGCTCGACTACGGGTTCATCGACCACGTGGTCACCCACGCGAGCCAGGCGAACGGCAGCAGCAGCAAATAGTTCCGCAGCCCATCACACAGACTTTGGAGTGACGCGTATGTCCAACATGATCGATCCGCGGGCCGCGGGGATCACCTTCGCCGCCGCCGGCAACCTGCCCCAGTCGCGCTACATCCTGCCGCAGTTCACCGAGCAGACCAGCTTCGGCCAGAAGGTCTCGGACCCGTACAACAAGCTCTTCGAGGAGCGGATCATCTTCCTGGGCAACCAGGTTGACGATGTGTCGGCCAACGACATCATGGCCCAGCTGCTGGTGCTCGAGTCGATGGATCCGGACCGCGACATCACCATGTACATCAACTCGCCCGGTGGTTCCTTCACCGCGCTGATGGCCATCTACGACACCATGCAGTACGTGCGCGCCGACGTCGCCACCGTCTGCCTGGGCCAGGCCGCCTCGGCCGCGGCCGTGCTGCTCGCCGCGGGCGCCCCCGGCAAGCGTGCCGCGCTGCCCAACGCCCGCGTCCTGATCCACCAGCCGTCCACCTCGGGCGGCATCCAGGGCCAGGTCTCCGACCTCGAGATCCAGGCCGCCGAGATCGAGCGCATGCGTCGCCTCATGGAAACCACGCTGGCGCGCCACACCGGCAAGGACGCGGACACCATCCGCAAGGACACCGACCGGGACAAGATCCTGACCGCCGACGAGGCGCAGGAGTACGGGATCGTCGATCAGGTTTTCCAGTACCGCAAGCTCAGCGCCCAGAAGTGAGCTGGGCGGGTGGCGGGGTTCTGTGTGTCCCAGGCCGTCCCCGCCACCCCGGCAGGGGTGAGTCCACGCACATGTCCGGCGAGAAACGTGCCCAAGTTGTCGACCTCGGTCAGCCGAAGCGGGTACGGTCACTCTAGGGACCTTTGCTCGTGGTTGTCGGCTCTGCCTCTGCATCCAACACAGGTGCTTGTTATGGGCACCGTGGATACACACAGCCGAATTGCCGGATCCGCAAACTCAGGGGTCACGGCTTACGCTCGAAGAAGGCAGCTCGCCGGCAGCCGGGGACAGACGGTTGCACGCGGACAAGGAAGTAGGGACCCAGGAGATGGCGCGCATCGGTGATGGCGGCGATCTGTTGAAGTGCTCGTTCTGCGGAAAGAGCCAGAAGCAGGTCAAGAAGCTCATTGCGGGACCGGGGGTGTACATCTGCGACGAGTGCATCGACCTCTGCAATGAGATCATCGAGGAAGAGCTCGCCGAATCCAGCGAGGTCAAGCTCGACGAATTGCCCAAACCCGCGGAAATCCGGGATTTCCTGGAGCAGTACGTGATCGGGCAGGACGCCGCGAAGCGAACCCTCGCAGTGGCGGTCTACAACCACTACAAGCGGATTCAGGCCGGCGACAAGGGCCGCGACTCCCGGGGCGAACCGGTCGAGCTGGCCAAGTCCAATATCCTCATGCTCGGCCCGACGGGCTGTGGCAAGACCTACCTGGCGCAGACGCTGGCCAAGATGCTGAACGTGCCGTTCGCCATCGCGGACGCCACCGCGCTCACCGAGGCCGGCTATGTCGGCGAGGATGTCGAGAACATCCTGCTGAAGCTGATCCAGGCCGCCGACTACGACGTGAAGCGCGCCGAGACCGGCATCATCTACATCGACGAGGTCGACAAGATCGCCCGCAAGTCGGAGAACCCGTCCATCACCCGTGACGTATCCGGTGAGGGCGTGCAGCAGGCGCTGCTGAAGATCCTGGAGGGCACGCAGGCGTCGGTGCCGCCGCAGGGCGGCCGCAAGCACCCGCACCAGGAGTTCATCCAGATCGACACCACCAATGTGCTGTTCATCGTGGCGGGCGCGTTCGCCGGTCTGGAGAAGATCGTCCAGGATCGAGTCGGCAAGCGCGGCATCGGTTTCGGCGCGGAGGTCCGGTCCAAGGCCGAGATCGACACCGCCGACCACTTCGCCGACGTGATGCCCGAGGATCTGATCAAGTTCGGTCTGATCCCCGAGTTCATCGGCCGCCTCCCCGTCGTCGCCTCGGTCACCAACCTGGACAAGGACTCGCTGGTCCGCATCCTGGCCGAGCCGAAGAACGCCCTGGTGAAGCAGTACGTGCGCCTGTTCGAAATGGATGGCGTGGATCTGGAGTTCACCCAGGACGCCCTGGAAGCCGTTGCGGATCAGGCGATCCTGCGCGGCACCGGCGCCCGCGGCCTGCGCGCCATCATGGAGGAGGTGCTCCTCCCGGTCATGTACGACATCCCCAGCCGCGACGATGTCGCCAAGGTGGTCGTCAATGCCGACACCGTGAACGACAACGTCCTCCCGACGATCGTCCCGCGCAAGCGCCAGACCCCGGAGCGCCGCGAGAAGTCGGCGTAAGGCCCCTCCACAAGCAAAGAAACCGGCTCCGCGAGAATCCCTCTCGCGGAGCCGGTTTCGTTCTCTCGCCACGCGGCCGCGGAGGAATTACCTGCTCGAGCTGATCACCGTGGAGGGTAGACGGCGCGGACAACCTGGTGGCACCGAGTGCTGGATAGAGACCGTCGAGGGTGACCGACAGTCCATGCTTGTTTCTTCTGTGGGCTGTCCGTTTCCGGAGAGCCAGGGAGTCGGTGACGGTCGGTGGAGCCGATCGCGCCCGTCGCGAGGATCGTCGTTGATCCCCCGTGGTTCGCCGTTGAACCTTTACTCCGTTACTTCAGAAATCGGTGTGGCTGGGTCACCTGTTACGACGGGGCGACGTCCTCGATTTCATCGGGACCGGGAAAGAGAATTTCGCGGCGGGTCAGCGGCGGGGGAATTTGAAGGTGAAGGGGGCGGGCTCGGGGACCGGGAAACGCTCGCGCGGGGCGACGAGCAGAATGGCCAGGCCGAGGGCGGGCATGGCCAGCGCCGCCAGCACTTCGAGGGTGAAGTTGAGTCCGCTCAGTGTCGGCGGGCGGTGGAAGGCGTGGTAGATGAAGTGCGGCACGCCGAAGACAAGCCACGCCAGCCCGGCGACGCGGGCGATGACGCTGTCGCGGTAATAGAGCGCGGCGCCGGAGACGGCGCCCAGGGCCAGGAAGAAGGCCCCCACGTCGCTGGCCAGGTGATGGTTGTACGGACCGTCGGCGCGTACCCAGTGCAGGCCGAATCCGGGGAAGCTGGTGTAGAACGATTCGGGCGCCACGACGGCCCACAGGCCGGTGATCACCCCCGTGGCGGTGAGCACGCCGAGCATGATGAGCAGGGCGATCCAGCGCCGCCGGTTGATCTCCAGCCGCATGCTGACCCGCACCCCGTCACCGGTGCCGCGCAACGAGATCCGCACAGGCCCTCCCGCCCTCGCCGAATCACTGTGCTGCCACCGTAATTCGGGGAGCGGGAGGGGACAACCCCGTGGGTCAGATCTGCTCCATCTTCATGTCGTCCGGACCCCAGTAGGCCTTCATGCTGATGATCTTGCCCTCGTCGTTCAGCTCCATCACATCGATGGGCGAGAGGGTCATGCGGTGCCCGTTGGACACGGTGACGAGGGTGAAGGACGCCGCCACCTTGTTGCCCGCCACCTTGACGGTGTGCAGTTCGGTCTCGCGGTCGAGGTTCTCCAGGGCCTTGTACATCTCGCCGATGGCCTCGTGGCCGCGGCGCTCCGGCGTCCCGATCGGATCCTCGACCACCGCGTCCTCGGCGTACAGGTCCACGATCGCCGACGTGGGCCCGGTGGCCACCAGCTTCACGTACTGCTCGACCACATCGCGGGGCTGCGCTGCCATGGATGACTCCCATCAAGAATTGAAACGTGTTCTATTGCGGAGCGTAACAGCCGGAACGCGCGAAAGAACCCCGCTGCCTCACCCTGTGGAACGGGCGGCGATCACATCGCGAGACGGTCCTCACCGGTGTACACATTCATGGTTTCGCCGCGCAGGAAGCCGACCAGGGTGAGGCCGGCGTCGGCGGCGAGATCCACGGCCAGCGAGCTGGGGGCGGACACCGCGCCCATGACCGGAATGCCCGCCATGATGGCCTTCTGGACCAGCTCGAAGGAGGCGCGGCCGCTGACCATGAGGACGAGATCGTGTGCGGGGAGCCGACTCTCGCGGATCGCCCAGCCGACCAGCTTGTCCACGGCATTGTGCCGGCCGATGTCCTCGCGCACCGCCAGCGCCTCACCCTCGGGGGTGAACAGGCCCGCCGCGTGCAGCCCGCCGGTGGCGTCGAAAACCTGCTGGCGGGAACGCAGTTCGTCGGGCAGCTTGGCGAGGGTGTGCACGTCGATGCGGGGCGAATTCGCGGGCATGGCGTGCCGGATCCGGGTGCGCACCTCGTCCAGGGCGGTCTTGCCGCACAATCCGCACGAACTGTTGGTCAGAAAGGGCCTGGGCTGCACCGGGACCGGGGTCCGGAGCTGAATGTCCAGCACGTTGTAGGTGTTCTGCCCGTTCTCGTCGGTACCGGCGCAGTAACGGGCGCTGACGATGTCCTCGGCCGAGTCGATGATGCCCTCGGCGTAGAGGAAGCCGTGCACGAGGTCGATATCCGCGCCGGGGGTGCGCATCGTGATCGTCAGCGACTGCCCGCCCGTGCGGATTTCGAGCGGTTCCTCCACGGCAAGGGTATCGGGCCGGGTGACGGTGCCGCTGGGCGAGATGCGCACGGTGCGGCGGCGCGCGGTGACCCTGCTCATGCGACCGTGTGGGTGTGGCGTTCCAGGCGGATGGTGACCGCTTTGGAAACGGGCGTATTGGAGCGCCGGGCGACGTGGTCCAGCGGGATCAGGGGGTTGGTCTCGGGGTAGTAGGCGGCGGCATTTCCGCGCGGGGTCGGGTAGGCGACCAGGCGGAAGCCGGTGACGCTGCGCTCGGTGCCGTCGTCGAACTCGGAGATGACGTCCACCAGGTCGTCCTCGGCGAAACCGAGGGCGGTGATGTCTTCTGGATGGATCAGCACCACGCGCCGCCCGTTGTGGATGCCGCGGTAGCGGTCGTCGAGGCCGTAGATGGTGGTGTTGTACTGGTCGTGGCTGCGCAGGGTCTGCAGGATGAGCCGGCCCTCGGGGACCGGCAGCCAGTGCAGGTCGTTGACCGCGAAATTGGCCTTGCCGGTGGCGGTCCGGAATTCGCGGGCGTCGCGTGGCGGGTGTGGGAGCTGGAAGCCGTTGCGGCCGCGCACTTTCCGATTGTAATCGGCGCAGCCGGGCACCACCCGGGCGATGGCATCGCGGATCTTGTCGTAGTCGCGTCGGAACTCGCCCCATGGCACGGAGTGGCCCGGACCGAACACGGCCTCGGCCAGCTCGCACACGATGGCGACCTCGCTGCGCAGCTGGTCGCTCACCGGGTCCAGCCGGCCGGTGGACAGGTGCACCATGGACATCGAGTCCTCGACCGAAACCTGCTGGCGCACACCGTCCTGCAGGTCCGCGTCCGTGCGGCCCAGGGTGGGCAGGATCAGGGCGGTGCGCCCGTGCACCACGTGGCTGCGGTTGAGTTTGGTCGACACCTGCACGGTCAGTGCGCAATTGCGCAGTGCGGCCTCGGTGACCTCGGTGTCGGGGGTGGCGGAGACGAAGTTGCCGCCCATGCCGAAGAACACCGTGCCGCGGCCGTCGCGCATGGCCCGGATGGCGTTGACGGTGTCCCAGCCGTGTTCGCGCGGGCTGGTGATGCCGAATTCACGGTCCAGGGCGTCGAGGAAGGCGTCGGGCATCTTCTCCCAGATGCCCATGGTGCGGTCGCCCTGGACATTGGAGTGGCCGCGCACCGGGCACACGCCCGCACCCGGCTTGCCGATCATGCCGCGCAGCAACAGCAGGTTGGTGGCCTCCTCGATGGTGGCGACGCCGTGCACCTGCTGGGTGAGGCCCATGGCCCAGCAGATGATGGTGGCCTTCGATTCGGCCAGCAGCTTCGCGGTGCGGTCCAGGTCTGCGCGGCTGAGGCCGGTGGCCTGCTCGACGATGCCGAGATCGACCGCGCGCATCTGCTTTTCGTATTCGGCGAAGCTCGCGGTGTGCGTATCGACGAAGGCGCGGTCCACGACCGTGCCGGGCGCGCGGTCCTCGGCCTCGAACAGCAGCTTGGCCAGGCCCTGGAACAGGGCCATATCGCCGCCCAAGCGGATCTGCAGGAAATCGTCGGCGATGGTGATGCCGCCGGTGAAGCCCTTGACGGTCTGCGGGTCCTTGAAGCCGATGAGCCCGGTCTCCGGCAGCGGGTTGACCGCGATGACCGTCGCCCCGTGCGCCTTGGCCTCGCCGAGCGCGGACAGCATGCGCGGATGGTTGGTGCCGGGGTTCTGCCCGGCCACGATGATGAGGTCGGCCTGGGAGAAGTCGTCGATGGTGACCGAGCCCTTGCCGATGCCGATCGAGCCGGTCAGCGCGGTGCCCGAGGATTCGTGGCACATGTTGGAGCAGTCGGGCAGGTTGTTGGTGCCGAAGCTGCGGACCAGCAACTGGTAGAGGAACGCGGTCTCGTTGGCGGTGCGGCCGGAGGTGTAGAAGACGGCCTCGTCGGGGGAGTCCAGGCCGCGCAGGGTGTCGGCGATGAGGCGGTAGGCCTCGTCCCAGCCGATCGGGGAGTAGTGGTCCTCGCCCTCGCGCAGCACCATGGGGTGGGTGAGGCGGCCCTGCTGGCCGAGCCAGTAGCCGGACTTGCCGGCCAGGTCCTCGAGGGAGTGCTGGGCGAAGAACGCGGGGGTGACGGTGCGCAGGGTCGCCTCCTCGGCGACGGCCTTGGCGCCGTTCTCGCAGAACTCCGCAGGGCGACGCCGACCGGTCGGTTCCGGCCAGGCGCAGCCCGGACAGTCGAACCCGTGCCGTTGATTCACCCGGGCCAGCGTGCGCGCGGTGCGCACCACGCCCATCTCCTCGACGGCGCGCTCCAGTGCGACGGTGACCGCCTTGACACCCGCGGCCTCGGTCTTCGGTGCGGTGACGGTCAGCGCGGACTCGTCGATATCGCTCTTCGGCGCGGCACGATACATGGTCCCGATTGTCCTCTCCGGCGCGACGGGGCGTCCCAGTCGATACCCGCATCGTAGGGCGCGAAACGCGCGAGCCAGCGGACTGGTCGGTCTCGGGTGTGAACGCGGGTGATCACTACCGCGATAGACAAGGCAGCGGGCACGTGGATGGCCTTACCATCGAACAAGCGAGGTCACGCCGAATGAAGACATGTGCGCATTCTGCTCGGCGTGCCGGTGGGGACCGGCATGCGAAACTGGCCCGCGCGGTGAGACTTTCACCCCGGACCCTACACCTTGTTCTACTGTTCGTGGCGGCCATCGCGCTCGCACTGCCGGCCGGCATCGGATGGGCGAATCCGGGTGCCACCCAACCCGTTCCGCTCACCACCGTCTCCGTCCCGGCGCCGCAGGAGCGCGCACCGGTGAAAGTTCCTCCCAGCACGGTGAATCCGCCGCCGGTCATCACCCAGCAACCTGGCAACGACTGCACCTACACCGATTGCACCGGCACCCACGACGGCCCGCCCGGCCACGGCAACGGCAAGACGAATCCCGGCGGCCAGTGCGGCGCCTCGTGCGACAGCGGCGGCGACACCGGCTGCGGCTGGACCGCCTGCACCCAGCCGCAGTACTGCCCGGACGGTTCGATGAAACCCCCCAGCGGGGTGTGCCCGCCGGCGCAGCCGCAGTACTGTCCGGATGGTTCGGTGAAGCCTGCGAGCGGGGTGTGTCCGTCGGCGCAGCCGCAGTATTGTCCGGATGGTTCGGTCAAGCCTGCGAGTGGGGTCTGTCCGTCGGCGCAGCCGCAGTATTGCCCGGATGGTTCGGTGAAACCCGCGAGTGGGGTCTGTCCGTCGGCGCAGCCGCAGTATTGCCCGGATGGTTCGGTGAAACCCGCGAGTGGGGTCTGTCCGTCCGCTCAGCCCCAGTACTGCCCGGACGGTTCGGTGAAACCCTCCAGCGGGGTGTGCCCCTCCGCGCAGCCGCAGTATTGCCCCGATGGTTCGGTCAAGCCCGCGAGCGGAACTTGCGTCACGGCCGTCGTACCGCCTGGCACCACGCCGGGCGGGAATCAGCCGCAGCCGCAACCCAATCCGGTGCCGACCACGCCGGTGCTGACGACCGCCGTGCCGGCGCCGACCACCACCGAGGCGGTTCCACCGACTTCGGAAGCCAAGCCGCCCGACTCGACCACTCCCGTTCCCGCGCTGACCTCCGGGCTCTCCCTGGAGCCGCCCGCGGTGGCGCCCGGGGCGCCGGTGCAGGCCAGCGGCACCGGCTGTGATCCCGGTGCCAACGTGAAGCTGTCGATCGGCGGGACCACCGCCGCCGACACCACGGCCCGGGCCGATGGCGGCTTCGCGGCCACCCTCGCCACCGGCGGCACCGATATCGGCCAGCACGAGGTGACCGCCGAGTGCGGGCGAAAGCTGGCCGCGCCCTTGGACATCGTGCTGGTCAGCCAGGTCGGCGGCGGCGCGGCGACGATGACGGTGCTGCTGTTCTTCCTGCTCGTAGGCGGGTGGTTCTACGGCCACCGCCTGATTTCCCATCTCCCGGCACGGAGGCCCCGATGACCAGTCGCACACCCGCGCCGAACCAGGTGCAGACGCCCAGCTTGCCGGAAATCCGGTGCGCAAGTGACCGATGCGTCCGATGGGAACTCGATACCGGATGGGACGACGGCCGGCCGGCCGCCGAGCGACCCACCGAACCTGTTGGCGCCGAGAGGGAATCGCGGCACGTCGCTCGTGCCCGCAGCCACCGGGCGATCGGCGGGACCGTGCTCGGCGCCCTGCTCATGGTCGCCCTCGTGGTCGTGGCGGTCGTCTTCGTGGCCGGACCCGCCCGCGCCGCCACCGGGGTGAGCGCGACCGCGACCCTCGACGGCCGGGCCATTGCCGGTGCCGATGCCGGCAATCCGGTGCGCCTGGATCCGAAGCGGGTCGCGCAGGTCGTCGTCGAGGTGACCAATGGGACCGCGAATCCGGTGTCGGTCCGCCGGGTCGATCTCGCCGGGCACGTGCTCGGCCTGAACTTCTATTCGTACTCCACGACGGTCGAATTGACGGTCGCGGCGGGCAAGACCGAGAAGCTCACCTACCGTTTGGATCCGGCCGGGCTGGACGGGCAGGCGACCGGGCTCATCGGCTCCGACCTCACGCTCATCGGCGCGGACGGCAAGCCGCTCGCCGCGGTGCACACCGTCGTCGATGTGCGGGGTTCGCTCGCGTCGGTGTACGGGCTGTTCGGCATCATCATCGCGGTCCTGACCGTCCTGGCCGTTGTCGACGCGGCCCTGACCGTTGCGCGCCACCGCCTCTCGGCCAATCGCTGGCAGCGCGGCCTCCGCCTGCTCGCGCCCGGCCTCGGCATCGGCTTGATGATCGGGTTCACCGGTTCGGTGGCGCGCTGGTGGGTGCCCGGCACCGCCCTGTGGCTCGCCCTGGCGGGCGCCACCGCTGCCCTCTTCTTCGCGGCCGGTTACCTCTCGCCGACCCCGCGGCAGTCCGACGATCTCGGCCTCGACCCCGAAGATCTCGCCGCCGCGAAGGAACTCGATGCCAATGCCGGCGTGGAAGGTCCCAATCCGCCCTATGGCGGCACCTTCCGCGACCTCGGTGCGGTGGGAATCCCGGGCGGCACCTACCCGGACCTGGACGTGCGTGCTCAATCAGACTCTGGCGCAACGGAGTTCGTGTCGTATCACCCGACCGGCGGATCAGGTTCGGGAGAGGCCGTAACGCAGGTCGGTCCCGCCGGGACCCCGGGCGCGATGCGGGTCGGACCCGCTTCCGGCCCTATTTCCGGCGGTTACCCGAGCGGCGAGACGACCCGGATCGCGCGTCCGGGGATCGGGGGCGGCCGATACCCGGGCGGTGGGCCGCTGGCGTCGGCCATGCTGCCCGACACCGCTGAAAGCGCTATCGCGGCAGCGGATTCACCGGATTCGGGAAGTCTGCCCGAGACGCAGGCCGGAACCGGTCCACATGCCACGGTATCGGGCGGGCAACAGTCGGTCAGCAGACCGGACGGCGAAGAATCGCGGTATTCGGCTGCGGGCGTGGATGATTCGACGATCGGATATCCCGGCGGGATGCAGCGGCCGCGATCCGGGGCCGGGCTCGGGGAGACGACGATCGGGCGGGATCCCGCCGGTGGAAAGGACGACCCGGGACCGGCAGTCCAGGCAGTGGATCCGGGGGACGAGCCGACACTGCGCAGCGGGCCCGGCGGACCGGGCTTCCGGCCGGAGGGTGCGGGCCGATGAGCGTGGGGAATACCGGCACCGCCGAGCTGGCCCGGGTGCGGGCGGCGCTGCCGGGATACGAGGTCGGCGGGCAGATCGGGCGCGGCGGCTGCGGGGTGGTGCTGGCCGGCATGCACCGCGGCTTGCACCGGCGGGTCGCGATCAAGCAGATTCCGCCGCAGTTCGCCGACGATATGCAGGTGCGGCGGCGGTTCGTCGACGAGGCGCGGATGATGGCGGCGCTCGACCACCCGCACGTGGTGCCGGTCTACGACTACATCGAGCACGACGACCTGTGCCTGCTGGTGCTGGAGTACCTGCCCGGCGGCACCGTCGAGAACCGTTTCATCACAGCGGGATTCGAGGCGACCGCGGCGGTGGCGGTGGCGTTGTCCTGCGCGGCCGGGCTCGACGCCGCGCATCGCAGCGGCATCCTGCACCGGGATGTGAAGCCGTCCAACCTCATGTTCGCGGCCAATGGCGCGCTCAAGCTCACCGATTTCGGGATCGCCAAGATCGTCGGCGGCGCGGACACACTGGTGACGCGGGCGGGCGAGATCATCGGCACGCCCTCCTACATTGCGCCGGAACAGGTACGGGGCCAAGGGCTTTCACCCGCTACCGACGTCTACGCCCTGGCCACCATGCTCTACCAGCTGCTCTCCGGCGTACTGCCCTTCCCGCCCGGACCCGACGCACTGTCCCTGCTGTTCGCCCACGCCTACGGTGACCCGATCCCCCTGACCGAGGTGGCCCCGTTCGTCCCTCAGCCCATCGCCGAGGCGGTCATGCGCGGCCTGGCCTCCGACCCCGCCGACCGCTACGACACCGCCGAAACCTTCGGCGTCGCCATCGCCGAGCCCGCCGCGCACTTCTGGGGCGCGAATTGGCTCACCCCCGTGGGCATCCCGGTCATCGGCGCGGACACCATCGTGGCCGCCGCCACCGGCAGCGCCCGCAACCCGCGCATCCCCGGCCCCTTCACTCCACAGACCCCACCCCCGAGACCCGGCTCCCACGATCTCTACACCCCGCCGCCCGGTGCGATGCCCCCAGCGCCCGGCGCGGTGACCCACGACCGCGGCTCCGGGCCGATAACACCTCCGCCACAACCGATTCGCCCGCACATCCCGCCGGACGCACCCATCGCCGAGTCGAAGTCCCGGGTACAGCGTCGCCGCACCTCCCGCGGGGCCGCCACACCGCACGGATCGCCCTCGAGCCCGAGCGCAGGGCAGGGTAGCGCTGCGCCGCCACCCGCCGACCCTCGCTCGGAACCGACACGGCGAGCTGACCGAGGCGGGCCGGCAGCCGCCTGGCGCGGCGGGCCCGCTGCGCCCCAGCGACGGGGTGCAGCCGGAATGCCCGCTGGACACGGGTTCGGTAGTGGCCCGGCGGGATTCGGGTATGGAAGCGGTCCGCGACCGGGCGGAGAGTTCGGGCCCGGGGCTTCCGCACCGTTGGAGCGGATACGGCCGCGTGAGCCGATTCAGCGTGGCGGGGTGCGGCTGGCGGAGGTGGACCGGGCGGAGCTGGTGCCGGTGCAGCGGGTGGTCACGCTGCCGTCGCCTCGGGTGCCGTTGCTGGTGGCGGCGTTGTTGGTGGCGGTGACGGGGGTGGTTGCGGTGCTCGGGGTGGGTGCGCCGGAGCGGAATGTGCCGCCTGCGGGAATGATTCGGATCGACGGGGTGGATCCCGCCTCGGGGACTGTGGATCTCGATCTGTCCAAGGCGGTGCCGATCACTGTCAACGGGGTGGACGCGGATGAGGCGAGGCTGTCGGTGGATGTGCTGGGTGTGCGGGCCGGGGGACAGGGTGCCGCTTTGCCGGGTGGGTCGGGGGAGTTGTCCGCGCCGGTGAACCAGTACGTGCTCGCGGGTCGGCTGACCGGTGAATTGTCGCTGTCCCGTGCGGGTTCCGAGACGGCCACCTATCGGTTCGGGGTGCGGACACGGCAGCGGGCCACGACCACCGCGACGGCCGTCGGACTCCTGCTGCTCCTGCTGTTCGCCGCCGCATACGCCGAATCGAACGCCCGCACGCTGCGGCGCGGCAGTGCCCGCTTCGCCGCGACCGTCGGGCTGGCCATCAGCACGGGACTGCTCGGGATCGCGGCGGCCGGGGCGGCGTGGGTGCTGCTCGGCCGCGAACCCACCCTGCCCGGCGTGATCGTGTGCGCCGCAGGCGGTGTCGCGGCCGGACTGGCCCTGGCTGTCGGCTGCCGCCGTGTCGGCAAGCGGTACCGCTATCTGCGGGTGCAACTGCTCCGGGAGCGCGCCTGACCTCGAGGCAGCGCGGCGGTAATGGTGAACCGGGATTCCGGCGATATATGCACGAGTGCAGCGAGATCGACGACTGCGCCGGGGAAGGGGCGGGAACATGGCGGGGCGGCCGGTCATCGAGATCCGGGAATGGGGACGGCCCGCGCGGCGGCGGCTGCTGGACGGGCCCATCGTCTTCGGGCGCGACGGTAGTCACGAGGTGCTGGCCGACGGCGGGGTCTCGCGTCAGCACCTGCGGCTGGTGCCCACCCCGACGGCCCTGTCCGTGGTCGACCTGGGCAGTCGCAACGGCACCACCGTCAATGGCGTGGCCCTGACCGGCCGGCGGGAACTCGTCACCGGTGACGTGGTGCGCCTGGGCCGCAGCGAGATCCTGGTGCTGCACGCCCCGACCGGCGAACCGGATGAGCCCGTCCCCGCCGAGACCGTGCTCGGGCCGTCGGGCGCGATACCCCGCCCGCCCGGCGGCGAGCCGACGCCCGCACGCTGGGTGGCCCTCGCCAACCGGACCCTCGGCCTCGACCCGACCGGTGAGCGAAACCTGTTCCCCGCCTTCACCGAACTGCCGAGCCGGATACCGCTGCCGGTCTGGCAGGCGGCGCGCTTCCTGAGCGTCACCGCCTACCTGGCGCTCATCGTCACGCTGTTCGTGCGGCCCGCGGGCGGGCTGTTCGTCTTCTTCAGGATCGTCGTGCCGCTGCTGCCCGGACTGTTCCTCATCGCACCGGGCCTGTGGCGCAACACCTGTCCGCTGGCCGCCACCAATCAGCTGCCGCGGCTGTTCCGCTTCACCCGCGCGCTCACGCCGCCGGCCTGGCTGCAGCAGCGCGGCTATCTGATCGCGGTCGCCCTGTTCTTCGGCATCGCCGGATCGCGCCTCGCGGGCCTGGACCGCAGCGGCGTCGCCACGGGTCTCGTGCTGTCCGCGGTCCTGCTGGCAGCGTTCACCGGCGGTGTCGTGTTCAAGGGCAAGAGCGGCTGGTGCAGCAGCATCTGCCCGCTGTTCCCGCTGCAGCGCGCCTACGGGCAGACGCCGTTCGTCACCATCGCCAACAATCACTGCCGCCCGTGCGTGGGCTGCGCCAAGAACTGTTTCGACTTCAAGCCGCGCGCCGCCTACCAGGCCGATATGGCCGATCCGGACCGCGGCTGGAGCGCGCCGCGCAAGCTGTTCGCCGCCGCGCTGCCCGGATTCGTGCTCGGGTTCATGGTGCTGGCCGGATATCCGGGAGTGCCGGTGCCGCAACGGTATCTGACGCTGGGCCTGGTTCTGCTGGTCGCGGTGGGTGGCTACTTCGCCGTCGAGGCGCTGACCGGGGTGAGCCCGGCCATGCTGTCGGCGGTGTACGCGGTGGTGGCCCTCAACGGCTTCTATTGGTTCGCGGGACCGGTGCTGCTCGGCTCGTTCACCACCATCACCGGTGTCGGCGGCGTGGCCTGGTTACGCTGGCCGATCAGTTTTTTCGTCCTGGCCGCGACCCTGCTGTTCCTGGCCCGCACCCGGGTCAGCGAACTCCAGTACGCGCTCAGCACCGGCGCTCGCACCGAACCCGTCCTGTTGCCCTTCCCGCGGCCGCGCACCGACGACAATGCCACTGCCCCAGCGGCTTCGGTGGACTTCGACGGCCGGACCGTGGCCGCCGAACTCGGCGTGAGCCTGCTCGATCTCGCCGAGCAGGCGAACCTGCCCCTGGAGTCGGGCTGCCGCATGGGCGTCTGCGGTGCCGACCCGGTCGCGATCCTCGAGGGTGGCGAGCAGCTGTGCGACCCGACCGCCGATGAGCGGAACACACTGCGGCGGTTGGGATTCGCCGACAATACCCGGATGGCCTGCTGCGCCCGCGTGAACGGCAGCGGCGTCCGGGTCTCGCTCACCCCCGAACCCGGGCACGGCACCGGCGACCGCCCCGCCCACTTCGATCGCTCCCTGATGAGCCTGGTCGTCATCGGCACCGGCATCGCGGGCGTCACCGCCGCCGACTTCCTGCGCCGCGGCCACCCCGACTGCGAAATCCACCTGGTCGGCCGGGAATCCCACGACTTCTACAACCGCATGGGCATCTCGCGCCTGATACCCGGCCGGTCCGCCATGCAGGGCCTGCACCTGCTGCCCGAACAGTGGTACGAGGACCACCGCATCACGCCGTGGCTCAATACCCTTGCCACCCACCTGGATCCGCGGTCGCAGCGGGTCCACCTCGGCACCGGCGACGTCCTGCCCTACGACCGGCTCATCCTCGCGACGGGCGCGTCCGCCGCCCTGCCCGATATCGCCGGACTGCACCGGCCCGGCAGCTTCGTGCTCCGCGAGGCGGGGGACGCCATGACCATTCGCGCCTACGCCCAGCAGCGGTCCTGCGTTCGGGCCGTGGTCGCCGGCGGCGGTCTGCTCGGTCTCGAGGCCGCATATGCCCTGCACCAGTTGGGATTACGGGTCACCGTGCTGGAACGAGGGCCGCGGCTACTCGGCAAGCAGCTCGATCCGCGGGCGTCGGCCATCGTGCTGGACCACTTCACCCGGGCCGGGATCGAGGTCCGGCACCGGGCCGAGACCGCCGCGCTGACCGCCGATTCCAGGACGGTCGCACCCGGCACTCCGCGCGGGCCCGGCCGGGACTCCGATCCGGTCCGGTCCGTGGTCCTGAAGGACGGGACGGTCCTGCCGTGCGAGGTATTCCTCACCGCCACCGGTATCCGCCCCAATACCGACCTGGCCGCGCGCGCCGGAATCGCGGTCCGGCGGGGCATTCTCGTGGACGACCGCATGCGCACCGCCGTGCCGCACGTGTACGCGGCCGGAGACGTGGCCGAACATCGCGACCGCGTGCTCGGCCTGTGGCCCATCGCCGCCGAACAGGCGCAGGCCGCGGCGGTGAACGCGCTCGGCGGCGATCAGGTGCTGACCGCGGAGACGCCCGCCACCATCCTCAAGGGAGTCGGCCTGGAGCTGTTCAGCATCGGGCAGGTCGAGCCGGGACAGCGCGACGAGGTGATCGTGGTGGACGAATCACCCGTGCGGTCCTATCGGCGGCTGGTCATTTCCGGCGACCGCGCGGTCGGGGCGATCGTGCTCGGCCATCACCCCACCGATGTGGCCGCCGCGCGGCAGGCCGTCCGCACCCGGAAAGCGATACCGGGGGCGGCCCGGAATGCCCTGCAGCGCGGGGATTGGTCCGCACTGCAGTAAGCGCGGGATGTCCTGCGCCAGTAGCCACCTGGTCGGCACTGCGACCTACTGGGCCGCCTGCGCCGTGCGATAGGTGAGAACCCGCTCGCCGATGCGCAGGCTCCACCCGGATTTCAACTCCGTCGGCCGCTGCCCCACCCGAACCCAGTCCGCCGCACCGGGAGCCGCCACGAACGTCCCGCCCGGCGTCCCCGCGTCCCGCACGTACACCAAGCCGTTTTCGACGAACACCCGCGCGTGCACCCGCGACACGTGCCGATCCCGCGCGATTACGATGGGCGAGGCCACCGCCCGCCGCACCGCCTCGTCGATCATCGGATCCCGTCCGATCACATACGGCCGATCCAGCGGATACACCGCGCCCTCGGTACTGGTGAGCGCCCCGCCCGCCGCGGCCATGGCCGAGGTCGCGGGCGGCTGCGGCCCGGCGGTGGCGCGGGCTCCGGGCTCGCCGATGTCTTCGGCGCCCGGGCTGTACGCCGCCGTCGGCGGTTGATCCTCCGGGGCGGGGCGATCCTTTCGCCTGGCCGGAGGGCCGGAATCGGGTCCGGAGTCGGCCTGCGCCTCGATCCGCACCCGCTTGTCGAGCGCCGGCCCAGGCTGGTCCGAACCGGAGTCACCCGCGAGCCGTGAGCCCGGAGCCGGAGTCGTGGCGGCATTGCGGGGATTCAAGGGTTCGAGCGCGGGCTCCGGAGGTTTCAGGGAAACCTGTTGTCCGGCAGCGGGTTCCGCGCCCGGTGCCGGGATGGGTACCGAGAAGCGCGTGGGGGAAGGCGTCGGGGTCGGGGCCCGGCGGGTGAGATCGGCGACCGGCGGTGACTCCGGCGGGGTCTCGCCGGCGCGCGGGGCCGTCAGTCCCGAGACCGGGGCGTGCAGGACGAAACCGCCGCCCGCCACGACTCCGGCACGCAGATCGGTGTGCGGCAGTTCGCTGCCCGCGTCGTCGGCGACCACAGTGAGCCGCCGGATCGGATCGCGCACGATTTCGTCGGCCCAGGTCAGGGCGCGCTCCCCGGACAGCAGGCGGGCGCCCTCGGGACCGTCGACCGCGGCGGTCACCGCGCCGCGCAGCAGGATCAGGATCCCGCCCGCCGTCGGCGCGACCACCCCGAAGGCCGGCGGCTGCGCGGAACCGCTGGTGAACACGGTCGCCGCCAGCCGCTGGGCGATCGCCACACCGGGATCCGCGGCGCTCGCCGCGGTCTCCGCCGCGCCGATAATCCGTTCCATGGATGGACTTTCACCGTGCAGGAACATGACCACATTCCCGAACCGGGCGACCAGTCCTGCCCCCGGTATCAACCCGACCGTCGTCGGAATCCGACCCATCCGCGCCTCCCTCTCCCGGCGCCCACAACATCGCAGCCAAGCATAGGACCGTTCCGCGGCCCGGGCATACGGCCGATTCGACGGGACGCCCGGCGACACGCGTTCACCCGGTTTGCGGGAATGCCGCCCCTGGCCGGGATCCGGGCGCGAGGATCGAGGCATCGTGCCGGTGCATCCGGCTCCGGCGCCACCGATGAGGACCGAACCATGAGGGGCACGATCATCAGGACCATCACCGCCGCCGCGATCGGCTGCGCCACGCTCGCGACCGTCGCCGGACTGGCCGCGCCCGCCGGCGCGACCGCGACCCGGGTCGGCATCGACCCGGGCATCAGCTTCGGCTCGGCCACCAACTACGGCACCGGCTGCAGCTACGACATCGACGGCATCGTCGACGACCCGGTCACCCCGGTCGTCTTCTACGACAACGGGATTCCCTTCGCCTACGCGACTCCCTCCGGCTCGCTGGCCCAGACCCGGTGGACACCCGTCACCGCAGGACCGCACCGCCTGCAGGTCTGGCAGCGCCGCCCCGGCGGGCAGGACGTGTTCCCGTACGTCGACATCCAGGTCGGCAACGGCCTGCCGACCGGCTCCGGCTGCGGCGTCGCCAACTAGGCGCCGTCCGATGCCGTCGACCAACCGCTGTGCGGTGTGGTGAACCGACCGCCCTGGGTGCGGTGGACCGGCCGCGGTCCGGTGTGGTCGACCAGTCGACGCCCGGTGTCGCTGATCAGCCGCTACTCGAAGGCCGCCTTTGCGGCGGCCTCGGCAGCCTGCCGGTCCGCGGCGACGAGGCCGATGCGGGTCCGGCGGTCGAGCAGGTCGGCCGTGTCGAGAGCGCCCTCGTGGGCGACGGCGAAAGCGAATTCGGCGGCGGTGACATCCATGCCGGGCGCCACCTCCGCCGTCAGGCTCGGATGCCGGCCGGCCAGCGCGAGCACGGTGGTCGCCTCGCTGCCGTAGCGCTCGACCAGGCGCGGCGGGGCCTGGATGGCATCGCGGGCCGCGCCGGACACCGCGCCCACCAGGGGCAGGCTGCGGGTGCGGCACGGTGCGGCGGCCAGGTGCGCGTGCGCCACCGCGGCATCCACCGCGTCCTCGGCCATCTTCCGGTAGGTGGTGAGCTTGCCGCCCACCACGGTGATGACGCCGGTGGGGGAGGTGAGCACGGCGTGCTCGCGCGAGATGTCGGCGGTGCTGTCGTCGCCGGTGCGCAGCAGCGGCCGCAGGCCGGCGAAGCTGCCGCGAATATCGCTGCGGCGCAACGGCTCCCGCAGCACCGTGTTCACGGTGTCGAGCAGGAAGTCGATCTCGCCGTCGGTGGCGTGCGGGACGTCCGGCACCGGGCCGGGCGCCTCCTCGTCGGTGAGACCCAGATAGACCCGGTTGTGCGCGGCCGGGAACGCGAAGATGAAACGACTGGTGCTGCCCGGAATCGGCACGGTCAGCGAGGCGGTGAGACCGCCGAACGCGGCGGCGTCGAACACCAGGTGCGTGCCGCGCGAGGGCCGCAGTTCGATGCTCGGATCCACCTGATCGGCCCACACCCCGGTGGCGTTCACGACGGAACGCGCTGTCACGTCCAGTGTTTCGCCGGTGAGTGTGTCGGTCAGCGTGGCCTTCCCGCCGATGACATTCGTGGCCTCGACCCGGGTCAGTACCGTCGCGCCCTCCCGGGCGGCCGTGCGGGCGATGGCCACCACCAGCCGCGCATCGTCCACCAGCTGCCCGTCCCAGGCCAGCAGCCCGCCTCGCAGCCCGGCCCGGCGCACCGTCGGGGCCAGCCGCAGCGCCTCGGCCGCCGCCACCCGCCGCGACCGGGGCAGCACCGACGCCGACGTCCCCGCTGCCCGGCGCAGCACGTCCCCGGCCAGGAAGCCGGTCCGCACGAGTAGCTTCTGCGCCGCGCCGATATTCGGCAGCAGCGGCACCACCTGCGGCAGCGCCCGGGTCAGATGCGGCGCGGTGCGGGTGAGCAGGATGTCGCGCTCGACCGCGCTCTCGTGCGCGATCCCGACCCCGCCGCTGGCCAGATACCGCAGCCCACCGTGCACCAGCTTGGAACTCCAGCGGCTGGTGCCGAACGCGAAGTCGTGCTTCTCCACCAGTACCGTCCGCAACCCGCGCGCGGCGGCGTCCAGCGCCACACCCACGCCGGTGATGCCGCCACCGATCACCAGCACGTCGATGGTCGCGTCGTCACCGAGTGCCGACAGCTCTCGCCGCCGGCGCGCCGCGTTGAGCGACGAGTCGGGCCGAGCCGTATTCGAAGTCATGGGAAGGCCTTTCGATCAGTGCCGCTGTCGGTTGTCGAGCATGTGGAGCTACTGGGTCCCCGGTGAGGTGCCGGTGGGGGTCAGGTAGCCGTGTAGGGCGTAGGCGAGTTCGGTGTCGAGGTGGTCGCCGTCCAGAACCGGCGCGAAGGCGGTCGCCGACTGGACCGCGGACTGGGCCATCAGCAGCAGCATGGCGGCCAGCTGCCCGGGATCCCCGGCGCGAATCGAGTTGTCGGCCTGGCCTTCTCGGATGGCGTCGGCGAACAGGTCGATGAGGGCGCGCTGATTGCGGCCCAGCCGCTCGAACACGTAGGTCAGCATGATGTCGGTGTCGGCGCGGAAGATCTTGGCGAACAGGGGATTCCGGCGCATCACCGCGCCGCCGCCGACAATGGCCCCGACCAGCCGCTCGCGCGCGCTGCCCGTGCTGGGTGCGGTGTCGGAGATGATCTCGCGCAGTTCCCGCACCAGCAGGTCCGCCACCAGGGACCCGGTATCGGGCCAGCGGCGGTACACCGTCGGCCGGCTGACGCCCGCGCGACGGGCCACCTCGGTCAGGGTGGTGCGCCGGACCCCGAATTCGGCCACACAGGCGCGTGCCGCGTCGAGGATGGCCCGATCGACGGCGGAGGATGGTTCGGTCGAACTCATGGTTGCCACCACCGGAGAGTAGTTGTCGTTACTGCTTGACATTCTATGTCAGACTGTAACGCATGGTCGACACACAAGCAGCTGCCGCGTCCACGGAAAACCCGGGCGAGCCGCAGGTTCGCGCGAGTATGGTGTGGGACGCCTGGGGCTCCCCGTCCGGACACAAACCGCTGTCCGAGCAGATTCGGGGACTGCTCGCACAGGTTTTCGGGGTGTCCGGTGAGCCGGTGACCCGTCGCGATGAGGGCGACGTGCCGCTGCGCGCCTCGGCGCTCACGCCGGAACAGCACGCCGGGCTCGTCGCGGTGGTCGGAGCCGAGCACCTGTCGATCGACCATCGCGACCGCCTGCTGCACGCCGGCGGCAAATCCACGCCCGACCTGCTGCGCCGCCGCGCCGACGGCGAGCAGGACGCGCCCGATGCCGTCGTCTTCCCCGCCGATCACGACCAGGTTCTCGCGCTGCTGAAGTACTGCTCCGCCAAGGGCATCGCGGTCGTGCCCTTCGGTGGCGGCACCAGCGTGGTCGGCGGCCTGGATCCCGCGCGCGGCCGCTTCCCGGCCGTCGTCGCCCTCGATCTGCGCCGCCTCGACACCCTCACCGACGTCGATCCGGTCAGCGGCACCGCCACCCTGGGCGCGGGCCTGTCCGGTCCTCAGGCCGAGGAACTGCTTGCCCGCCAAGGCCTTTCGCTCGGCCACTTCCCGCAGAGCTTCGAATACGCCACCATCGGCGGCTTCGCGGCCACCCGCTCCTCGGGCCAGGCCTCGGCCGGCTACGGCCGCTTCGACGACATGATCCAGCGGCTCCGGATCGCCACGCCCGCAGGCGATCTCGACCTCGGGCGGGCGCCTGCCTCGGCCGCCGGACCCGACCTGCGCGAACTGTTCTCCGGTTCGGAGGGCACCCTCGGCATCATCACCGGCGTCACCCTGCGCGTGCACCCGGTCCCGGAAACCACCGGCTACCAGGCCTGGTCGTTCCCCGACTTCGCCACCGGCGCCAATGCGCTGCGCACCGTCATCCAGGCCGGCGCCGCCCCCACCGTCATGCGCCTGTCCGACGAGGCCGAGACCGGCCTGAACCTGGCCCGCGCCGGGGACATCGGCGGCGCGCCCGTCGGCGGCTGCCTCGCGGTCACCACCTTCGAGGGCACCGCCGCGCACGTGGCCGCCCGCAGTGCCGAGGCCGCCGCCCTGCTGGCCGCCGCCGGCGGCACCGCCCTCGGTGAAACCCCCGCCCGGGAATGGGAACACGGCCGCTTCGCCGCCCCCTACCTGCGCGATGCGCTGCTGGACGTGGGCGTGCTCTGCGAGACCCTCGAAACCGCCACCAGCTGGGCCGATCTCGCCAACCTCAAGGCGAAGGTGACCGCGGCGCTGACCGATTCGCTCACCGCCCAGGGCACCCCCGCGCTGGTCATGTGCCACATCTCGCACACCTACCCGACCGGCGCGTCGCTGTACTTCACCGTCGTCGGCAAGCAGGCCGCGGACCCGATCGCGCAGTGGGCCGTCGCCAAGCGGGCCGCGGGCGACGCCATCGTGGCCGCGGGCGGCACCATCACCCACCACCACGCGGTGGGCGCCGACCATCGGCCGTGGATGACCGACGAGATCGGCGATCTGGGCGTGCAGGTGCTGCGCGCGGTGAAGAATGCCGTCGACCCCGTCGGAATCCTCAACCCTGGGAAGCTGATTCCGTGACAACGATCCGCTCCATCGCCCTGGTGACCAATCCGCTGTCCGGTCACGGCAAGGGCGCGCTGGTCGCCGTGGAGGCGGCCAACCGCTTCGCCGCCCGCGGCGTCCAGGTCACCGAGATCCGCGGCGAGTCGGCCGCCGAGAGCGAACGGCTGGTGCGCAAGGCGCTGGCCGACCCGGACGCCCGCCCCGACGCCGTGGTGGCGGCGGGCGGCGACGGACTGGTCGGCGTGGTGCTGCAGGCCCTGGTCGGCACCGGCGTCCCCCTCGGCCTGATCCCCGGCGGCACCGGCAACGACCTCGCCCGCGAACTCGGCGTCCCCGACGACACCGACGCCGCGGTGGCCACGGTCGTGGGCGGCCGGACCCGCGCCATCGATCTCGGCACCGTGGAAACCGAGGAGTCGGGCCGCGCCCTCTGGTTCGCCACCGTCACCGGCACCGGCCTCGACGCGCGAGTCACCCTGCGCGCCAACACTCTCCGCTGGCCCAACGGCCCGATGCGCTACACCGTCGCCGCCCTGCTCGAACTCGCGGGCAAGCTGGCCGTGCCCTATCGCATCGAACTGACCGGCTCACCCGACCATCCGGACGGCACCGCCCTGGAACTGGACGCGGTCATGGTCGCCGTCGGCAATACCCGCACCTACGGCGGCGGCATGCTCATCTGCCCCGACGCGCTCATCGACGACGGCCTGCTGGACCTGACCGTGGTCGGGGCCATGTCCCGGCTGGAGATGCTGCGCCTGCTTCCGACCCTGTCCTCCGGCAAGCGCATCGACCATCCGGCCGCGGTCCAATACCAGGCCCGGGAGATCCGCCTGACCGCTCCCGGCGCGCCCGCCACCGCCGACGGCGACCCGGCCGGACTGCTCCCCGCGCACTTCCGCGCCGTTCGTGGCGCCCTGGACGTGCTGGTCCCCTGACCCCTGCCGTACCGCCCGACCGCGTCCGGTCGATCCGGCAAAAGCGGTGCGCCCCATGTCTTTCGGCGTGGGGCGCATTTGTCATATGGGGTCGGAGGAAGGTGGGTCGAAACTCTCACCAGACCTGGAACACGCCCAAACCCTTCGGGCTCAGCACCACATCCACCGAGCCGTCGGGATGGTCCGCGGCCTCACCGACGACCGCCGGCATATCCGCGAACACGGCCTGGCCGTTCTGGATGAGAGTCGAATCGGGTTGCAGCCCCACGATCACGGCATTATGCGGCGCATACCGGTCGATCAGCGCCGGAATCGGGCTCTCGGCCAGGGCCTGCGTCTCATTGTGATTCAGCTCCACTCCCGCCGCACCGACCTGTGGAATCACGAACGGGGTTGCAGCGGAAGCGGTTCCGGCGGCGGCCAATCCGGCCAGACCGAGCCCCGCACAGGCGGCCGCGGCAAGAGCAAAGGTTCGAACACGCATGATGACTCGCTTTCCGGCGGCGGGAGAGATGTCCTGCGGAGCTGTATCGATTACTGCGGTGAACTGTGACGGCTGGATCCAGCCGGGTAGCCAGAACACATCACCGCAGGTAACCATGGCAAGGCTCGAGTGATTTATGCCACTCCGGCCGATGAAAGTGATTCAGCTCACATGCCCTGACCGGGCAAATGCGACAGGCGGTCGGAGCACCGACTAGGACGGGCGTGCGATGAGCAAGTGTCCAGAAATCGGCTTCCGCGGCAGGAACTGGTGATCGGCCCTCAGCCCGGCCCGCTCCAGCGCATCCTTCACCTCGGCGACCGGGCGGAGGGTGAATCCGTATGGGGCGAAAGGCATTTTCGCCATGGCGTCCGGGTCGCCGATGCCGATCACCAAGCGGCCCTTGGGGGCGAGGACACGCGCCAGCTCGGTGCAGGCGCGATCCAGCTCCGGCACGAAATAGATCGTGTTGCAGGTGATCACGGCATCCAGGGCGGCGTCCGGGACCGGGAGCTCGGTGAGGGAGCCCTCGGCCAGGCGCAGACGGTCGGACGAGACGTCGGCCGCGAACTCCGATCGGGCCCGCGCCAGCATGTCGGGGGAGAGCTCGACACCGGTCACCGTGCCGGATCCGATCCGGTCCAGGAGCAGGGTCAGCCCGACACCCCCGCCGAATCCGATATCGGCGGCCGCGTCACCGGCGGCCACCTCGGTTGCCGCCACCGCGGCCTCGATCATCGGCCGGTTACCGCGATTGAGGAGGCGCGCCACGCCCTTGCCCAGCACTCCGTGCGGATTTCCCAGCTGCCCGGCGACCGTCGACATCACCCGCGAGACAATCGGATTCATGCTCGACAGGTTACCCGCCGGTCGCTTCGCCGGGACCTCGCAATGTGCTTGTCACGACGCGAAAACAATGCGGCGGACGCAACGTCGATGCAACGAAATGTGGTCTACCCTGGCCAATTTGGGCCAGAACCTGAGAATTGCCTTTGGATCCGGGAGGGAGGCCCGAAACGGCGGTAGGCTGACCATCGAGGGCGAGGCTTCCGGTGTCCCTCATCCGTCGGAAGCCTCGCCCTTCGGCTATCCATCCGGGCCCCCTGCGGCGGTAAATCGGGCCTAGGAAAAACCCGGTCGTTCGGCGATAATCCCAGCCCTTAGAATCGACCGGTGACCAGCGCAGCCTCTGAGAACCCGCGTAATCGTGCCGATGCCCTCCCCAAGAGCTGGAACCCCAGCGATGTCGAGGCCGACCTGTACGAGCGCTGGGTAGCCGCCGGTTACTTCACCGCCGACCCGGGTAGCGCCAAGCCCGCCTACTCGATCGTGTTGCCCCCGCCGAATGTCACCGGCACCCTGCACATGGGCCACGCCCTCGACCACACCCTCATGGACCTGCTCACCCGCCGCAAGCGCATGCAGGGCTTCGAGGTGCTGTGGCTGCCCGGCATGGACCACGCCGGCATCGCCACCCAGACCGTGGTGGAGAAGCAGCTCGCCGTCGACGGCAAGACCAAGGAGGACTTCGGCCGCGAGCTGTTCGTCGACAAGGTCTGGGACTGGAAGCGCGAGTCCGGGGGCCAGATCCAGGGCCAGATGCGCCGCCTCGGCGACGGTGTGGACTGGAGCCGCGACCGCTTCACCATGGACGACGGACTCTCCCGCGCCGTGCAGACCATCTTCAAGCGCCTCTACGACGCGGGCCTCATCTACCGCGCCGAGCGCCTGGTGAACTGGTCGCCGGTGCTGCAGACCGGAATCTCCGACCTCGAGGTGGACCACAAGGAGGTCGAGGGCGAACTCGTCTCCCTGCGCTACGGCTCGCTGAACGACGATGAGCCGCACGTGATCGTGGCCACCACCCGGGTGGAGACGATGCTCGGTGACACGGCCGTCGCGGTGCATCCGGACGACGAGCGGTACCGGGCCCTCATCGGTACCACCGTCTATCACCCCATCACCGGCCGCCAGATCCCCATCGTCGCCGACGACTACGTGGACCCCGAATTCGGTTCCGGCGCGGTCAAGATCACCCCGGCGCACGACCCCAACGACTTCGAGCTCGGCCTGCGCCACAACCTGCCCATGCCCACCATCATGGACAAGACCGGCAAGATCGCCGACAGCGGAACCGAATTCGACGGCATGGACCGCTTCGAGGCCCGGCTCAAGATCCGCGAGCGGCTCGAGGCCGAGGGCCGCGTGGTCGGGCGCAAGTATCCCTACATCCACCAGGTCGGCCACTCCGAGCGCTCCGGCGAACCCATCGAACCCCGCCTGTCCATGCAGTGGTGGGTGAAGGTCGAGGGCATCGCCAAGGCCGCCGGTGACGCGGTCCGCAACGGCGACGTCAAGATCCACCCCGCCAGCCAGGAACCGCGCTGGTTCGAGTGGGTCGACAACATGCACGACTGGAACATCTCGCGCCAGCTGTGGTGGGGTCACCGCATCCCGATCTGGTACGGACCCGAGGGCGAGATCGTCTGTGTCGGACCCGACGAGCAGGCCCCCGAGGGCTACGTCCAGGACCCGGACGTGCTCGATACCTGGTTCTCCTCGGGCCTGTGGCCCTTCTCCACCATGGGCTGGCCGGACGCGACGCCCGAGCTGAGCACGTTCTATCCGACCAGCGTGCTGGTCACCGGCTACGACATCCTCTTCTTCTGGGTCGCCCGGATGATGATGTTCGGCATGTTCGTCTCCGACGACCCGGTGCTCACCGTCGGCAAGGACCCGAACCAGAAGCAGGTCCCGTTCCAGGACGTGTTCCTGCACGGCCTGATTCGCGACGAGTTCGGCAAGAAGATGTCCAAGTCGCGCGGCAACGGCATCGACCCGCTGGACTGGATCAACGAATACGGCGCCGACGCCACCCGATTCACCCTCGCCCGTGGCGCGCAGCCCGGCGGCGACCTCTCGGTCGGCACCCCGCACGTGACGGCCTCGCGCAGCTTCATCACCAAGCTGTTCAACGCCACCAAGTTCGCGCTGATGAACGGCGCGCAGCCGGGCGAGCTGCCCGCGCGCGAGAGCCTCACCGACACCGACCGCTGGATCCTGGACCGCCTCGACGAGGTCGTCACCGAAGTCGATGCGGCCCTGGACCGTTACGAGTTCAGCAAGGCCCTCGAGGGTCTGTACCACTTCGCGTGGGACGAATTCTGCAGCTGGTACCTGGAATTGGCGAAGGTGCAGTTCGCCGAGTCCGAGGAGCGCGCGGCGAGCACCCGCCTGGTGCTCGGCGCAGTCCTGGACGCCGTGCTGCGCCTGCTGCATCCGGCCGTTCCGTTCGTCACCGAGACGCTGTGGCAGGCCCTCACCGACGGCGCCGAGGGCGAGTCCATCGTCATCTCCGCCTGGCCGGCCGTCTCCGGCGCCACCGCCGACACGGCCGCGGCCCGCCGGGTTTCGGACACCCAGAAGCTGATCACCGAGATCCGCCGCTTCCGCTCCGACCAGGGCCTGGCCGACAGCCAGAAGGTGGCCGCCAAGCTCAACGGCATCGACACCGCCGACCTGCGCGCCCAGGAGGCCGGTATCGCCAACCTGGCCAAGCTCACCCCGGCCGGTGACGGCTTCGCCGCCACCGCCTCGCTCGAGGTGCGCCTGAGCACCGCCACGGTGACCGTCGAGATCGACACCTCCGGCACGGTCGACCTCGACGCCGAGCGCCGCCGCCTGGAGAAGGACCTCGCCGCCGCCCAGAAGGAACTGGCCGGCACCACCGGCAAGCTCGGCAACGAGGCGTTCCTGGCCAAGGCCCCCGAGGACGTGGTCGCGAAGATCAAGGCGCGCAAGGAGATCGCCGAGGGCGACGTCGAGCGGATCACCGCCCGCCTCGCCGAGATCGCCAAGCTGGCGGCCCAGTGAACGACGAACCGGAGCGTCAGTACGCCGAGGGCGCCCCGCTGAGCAGCGGCACCTCGCCGGTGGACCTGGCCGAGATGGCGCTGGTCGAGGCCGAACTCGACCAGCGCTGGCCGGAAACCAAGATCGAGCCGTCGCTCACCCGCATCGCGACGCTGATGGACCTGCTGGGCTCGCCGCAGCAGTCGTATCCGGCCATCCACGTCGCCGGTACCAACGGCAAGACCTCGGTCACCCGCATGATCGACTCGCTGCTCACCGCGCTGCACCGGCGCACCGGGCGCATCACCAGCCCGCACCTGCAGCTGGCCACCGAGCGCATCGCCATCGACAACGCGCCCATCACGCCCGGGCGCTATGTCGAGATCTACCGCGAACTGCTGCCGTACGTGGAGATGATCGATGCGCAGTCGAAAGCCGCAGGCGGCCCGGCCATGTCGAAGTTCGAGGTGCTGACCGCGATGGCCTACGCGGCCTTCGCCGAAGCGCCGGTGGACGTGGCCGTGGTGGAAACCGGGATGGGCGGTCGCTGGGACGCCACCAATGTGATCGACGGCCAGGTCGCCGTCATCACCCCGATCGGGTTGGATCACATCGACTATCTGGGCCCCGACCTCACCTCCATCGCGGGGGAGAAGGCCGGGATCATCAAGCAGGCCCCCGCCGACGACCTCGTCCCGCGCGACACCGTCGCCGTCATCGCCCAGCAGGAACCCGAGGCCATGGAGGTGCTGCTGCGCCGCGCGGTCGAGGTCGACGCGGCCGTCGCCCGCGAGGGCGCGGAGTTCCAGGTGCTGTCGCGTCGCGTCGCCATCGGCGGCCAGATGCTGGAGTTGCAAGGGCTCGGCGGCGTCTACGACGAGATCTTCCTGCCCATGCACGGCGAGCACCAGGCCCGCAACGCGGTGCTGGCGCTGGCCGCGGTCGAGGCGTTCTTCGGCGCGGGCGCGTCCCGGCAGCTCGACATCGACGCCGTACGAGCCGGATTCGCGGCCGCCGTCAGCCCCGGCCGGATGGAGCGCATGCGCAGTGCGCCCACGATCTTCATCGACGCCGCCCACAACCCGCACGGTGCCGCGGCCCTGGCGGCCACGCTGACCAGCGAATTCGACTTCCGCAAACTGGTCGGCGTGATCGCGGTGCTGGGCGACAAGGACGCCGGCGGCATCCTCGACGCCCTGGAACCGGTCTTCGACGAGATCGTCGTCACCGAGAACGGCTCCCCGCGCGCCCTGCCCGTCGACGACCTGGCCAACCTCGCGGTGCAGCGCTTCGGCGACGAACGCGTGGCCGTCGCACACGACCTGGCCGACGCCATCGAAACCGCCATCGCCCTCGCCGAGGGCGGGGAGGACGGCGAACTGGTCTCCGGTGCGGGCATAGTCATCACCGGCTCGGTCGTCACCGCCGGGGCCGCCCGCAGCCTGTTCGGAAAGGATCCCGCATGACCTCCGACGCCACGCCCGACGTCCCGCCGCCCGCCACCGACCCGTGGAAGGGCCTGCGCGGCGTCATGGCCGGCACCCTGGTTCTCGAGGCCATCACCGTGCTGCTGGCGCTGCCGGTGATCGGCGCGGTCGGCGGCGGCCTGCGCTGGTGGTCCATCCTCTACGTGGTCGGCCTGGCCGTGGTCATGTTCCTGGGCGCGGGCCTGCAGCGCCGGCCCTGGGCCATCCCGTTCAACCTGGCCCTGCAGGCGGCCCTGCTGCTCGGCGGCTTCATCCACCTGTCGATCCTGGTGATCGGCGTGGTCTTCGTCGCCGTCTGGGCCTTCATCCTGTTCCTGCGCTCCGATGTGCAGAAGCGCATGAAGGCGGGCCAGCTGCCCAGCCAGCGCATGTCCGGCGCATGAGTTCTCGTTGCCCCAGGCGACAACTGATTTCGTTGCGCTCGGGGTAACTCGTCGGGTACGTCCGAAATCGCTTCGCATCCTGACCGCCGGCACGCGAATCGGGCCGGCGACGGCTCCCGGCCGTGCGATGGAGTTTCGGGGAGGCGGTACTGTGACGGCGTGACTGAGCAGACGTTGGTACTCATCAAGCCCGATGGCGTGGCCCGCGGCCTCGTCGGGGAGATCATCACCCGGATCGAGCGCAAGGGTCTGAAGATCGCGGCGCTGAAGCTCGTGAACGTCTCGCCCGAGCTGGCCGCCGTGCACTACGCCGAGCATGCCGAGCGCCCGTTCTTCGGATCGCTCATCGAATTCATCACCTCCGGCCCGGTGGTCGCGGCCGTGCTCGAGGGTCCGCGCGCCATCACCGCGTTCCGTCAGATCGCGGGCGGCACCGATCCGGTCGAGAAGGCCGTCCCCGGCAGCATCCGCGGTGACTACGCCCTCGAGACCCAGTACAACCTCGTGCACGGCTCCGACTCGCCCGAGTCCGCCAAGCGCGAGATCTCGCTCTGGTTCCCGGAATTCGCGCTCTGAACCCGTGCGGGGCACCGCTCCCCGTACACACTCGATAGGTCCGGGGGAGACCCCGAAGGCAGAGGCAGCCGCCCGCCCCTGCGCCCCGGAAGGCAGGCGCGGGCGGGCGGCCCTCCGCCACACACCGGTCGGCTGCGGCGCGGTCCGCGTGAGACTCGCGAGGCCCGCTCCGGGCCGCGCGGGCACGACGCCCCGGCGTGGTGTGGGATACTGGCTCTGGAAGTGACCGACGCGGGCCGTTTGCGGCAGGTGCCGATCACCTTCGAATTGACACCGCGGAGCGACGGACGATCATCGCTGCCGCCGACGGCTTCCAAGACTCGGCCGCCGGGCAGGCACGCTGGATGAACGCTCGTGACACGGAGTTGAGCCAACCAAACCAGGCGCCACGTGAACTGTTAGCCCGAACGACGAGATACCGGTGATAACGGGACACGCGGCGCGAAGACTTACGATCGCGCGCCCCCGGGCGTGAGGTCGACAAGACAAGCGCCCCCGCGTCGGCCGCGTCGCTCCTCGGAGGAACGCGCCCGGGGGCCCCGAGGAGATTTCGTGGCCGATCAAGAGCCGCTGGAAGCATCGCAGAGCAACGGTGAAGGGGAGGGCGCTCAGATCACCCCGGCTGCCGAACAATTGCCGGAACGGATCCGAGTGCACGCACTGGCGAAGCTGCTGGGCACTACCAGCAAACGTATTCTGGCCCACCTGACCGAGATGGGCGCGCAGGCGCGAAGCCCGCAATCGAGTCTGGACCGCACCGTCGCAGAGACCGTCCGTGACGCCTTCGGCCCGCGTGAGGTCGAGCTGGTCGAATCCGCCCCGGCCGGGCCCGAGCCGATCGCCGAGGCCACCGTCGACGCGGCCATCGCCGCCGACGACGACCGGGCGGCCGACGAGATCGCCGCCGAGGAGGTGGAGGCCGTCGAGGACACCGCGGCCGCCGCGCCCGCGGTCCAGCAGACCACCCTGTTCGCGAGCCCGTTCCAGGCCGAGCCGCAGGTCGAGGAGCCGGTCCAGTACCAGCCGTCCGCCATGGTGGCCGCCCCGCTGTTCCAGGCGCCGGACGCCGCGGCCGCCGAGGACGCCCGCCGCCAGCGCCGCGCCGAGCGCGCCGGTCGCAAGGCCCGGGCCGAGGAGCAGGCTGCTGAGGAGCAGGAGCTCGAGGCCAAGGCAGCCACCGAGGAGGCCGCGTCCGAGGACACCGAGGACGAGGGCGAGTGGGACGGCGACCAGGACCGTGACCAGCGCGGTGAAGGCACCTCGCGGCGTCGCCGCCGGGGTCGCCGGGGTCGCGGTCGCGGTCGTGGCGAACAGCACGGAGACAACGACACCGATGAGGCCGAGGGCGACGAGCAGCCCGAGGGCGAGGCCGACGAGTCGGCCGAATCCGCCGACGTCGCCGAGGACGAGGACGAGGGCGCGGCCGTGCCGGAGGGCTCGAGCAGCCGTCGCCGCCGTCGCCGTCGCCGCCGCAAGGGCGGAGACGACAACGAGCCCGAGGCCGCCGACGACGATCCGCCGAACACCGTTGTGCACGAGCGCGAGCCGCGCAGCAAGCGCCGCGCCGCGCAGGTGGACGAGGTGCAGGGCATCAGCGGCTCGACCCGCCTGGAGGCCAAGCGCCAGCGCCGCCGGGACGGTCGCGAGGCCGGCCGCCGGCGTCCGCCCATCCTGACCGAGTCGGAGTTCCTGGCCCGCCGCGAAGCGGTGGACCGGGTGATGGTGGTGCGCGAGAAGCACTTCCCCGAGCACCCCACCTCCACCACCCAGGTCGCGGTGCTCGAGGACAACATCCTGGTCGAGCACTTCGTGACCTCCACCGGGTCGGCGTCCATGGTCGGCAATGTGTACCTGGGCAAGGTGCAGAACGTGCTGCCGTCGATGGAGGCGGCGTTCGTCGACATCGGCCGCGGCCGCAACGGCGTGCTGTACGCGGGTGAGGTGAACTGGGAGGCCGCCGGTCTGGGCGGCAAGGAGCGCAAGATCGAGCAGGCGCTGCGGCCCGGTGACACCGTGCTGGTGCAGGTCTCGAAGGATCCGGTGGGCCACAAGGGCGCCCGCCTGACCACGCAGATCAGCCTGGCCGGTCGCTTCCTGGTGTACGTGCCGGGCGGTACCTCGACCGGTATCTCCCGCAAGCTGCCAGACACCGAGCGCAAGCGGCTCAAGGAGATCCTGCGCGACATCGTGCCGCAGGACGCGGGCGTCATCATCCGCACCGCGTCGGAGGGTGTCTCCGAGGCCGAGCTGGCCCGCGATGTGGAACGGCTGCAGGCGACCTGGCGCACCATCGAGGAGCAGTCCAAGAACGGCTCGGGCGCGCCCAAGACCCTGTACGAAGAGCCGGACCTGCTGGTCAAGGTGGTCCGCGACCTGTTCAACGAGGACTTCTCCAAGCTGGTCATCGAGGGCGAGCGCGCCTGGACCACGGTGGAGAACTACGTCCGCACGGTCGCCCCGGACATGCTGGCCCGCGTCGAGCGCCACGAGAACAACGGCCTGGACGTGTTCGGTTCCCTGCGCATCGACGAGCAGCTGGCGAAGGCGCTCGACCGCAAGGTGTGGCTGCCCTCCGGCGGCACCCTGGTGATCGACCGCACCGAGGCCATGACCGTCATCGACGTCAACACCGGCAAGTTCACCGGGTCGGGCGGGTCGAATCTCGAAGAGACCGTGACCCGCAACAACCTGGAGGCGGCCGAGGAGATCGTGCGCCAGATGCGGCTGCGCGATATCGGCGGCATGATCGTCGTCGACTTCATCGACATGGTCCTGGAGTCGAACCGGGATCTGGTGCTGCGCCGCCTCACCGAGGCGCTGGGCCGGGACCGCACCCGCCACCAGGTCTCCGAGGTCACCTCGCTGGGCCTGGTCCAAATGACCCGTAAGAAGCTGGGCACCGGCCTGGTCGAGGCGTTCTCCACCACCTGCGAGACCTGCCACGGCCGCGGCATCCTGGTGCACAACTATCCCGTCGAGTCGTCGGCTCCGGCCGGGGACGGCGGCGAGGGTGTGAGCCGTCGTGAGGGTTCGCGCCGCCGCCGCAAGGACCGCAGCGCGGCCGCCGTCGAGGCTCCGGCCGTCGAACCGGTGGTCGAGGAGAAGGTCGAGAAGCACGAGGTCAAGGCCGAGCAGGCCGCGGCCAAGCGCGCCCACCCGGTCGCCATGGCCATGGCCGCGCACGCCGCCGAGGAGGCCGTGCACGCGGCGGACGAGGACGCCCTCGCCGCCGCCGATGCCGCGAATGCGGTGCTGGCCGAGGGTGAATCGGCGAGCGTGGCCGATGTCGAGGCCGCCGAGTCCGTCATCGTCCGCGAGGCCGAGAACGCCGCCGCCGAGGCCGCCCTGGCCGAGCGCGCGGTGTCCGAGGTCGAGACCGTCACCGAGGAGGCGGCGGTCGAGCCCGCGCCGGCCACCAACGGCACCGCGCCCGCCGTGGACACCGTCGTGGCCGAGTCCGAGCCTGTGGCAACGGAATCGCCGATCGCCGAGGCTCACGCGGCGGTGGCCGCCGTGGCCGCCGCCGAAGCGCAGTCCGGTCGTCGTCCTACCCGTCGCCGGGTGGCGCGCACGGCCTCGGCCCCGGCCGCCGACAGCCAGGGTGCGGTGTTCGTGCTCTCCAGCGCGGATCAGTCCGACAAGCCGGGCTTCAACCTGGACGATCTGGCTCCGGCCGCGGTGCCGCCGCGGGCCCGCCCGCGTCGCCGGGCCGCGGGCCGTCCCGCCGGTGCGCCGGAGGGCGAGAACTAGCCGGCTCCCGTCAGCAAGGCCGTGGCCCCCCCGAAATAACGCGGGGCCCCCGCCAGTTGGGGCGGTGAAGCACACCCACGGGGGTGGGGGGGGGGCCGGTTTGGGTGGGGGCGGCCATGTGCAGTGGGAGAGGTCACGCGC